>PXTV01000071.1 GCA_003022985.1 Bacteroidetes bacterium SW_11_45_7
GGATTCACTTACTTTGGAAGCTGTGACAACAACCTCCCGGCCCGGGATAGATGTTTTAGCTAATGAAATGGTATAATCCTGTGTGAAATCGGTAATGGTTTTTTCCGTTTCTTCATAGCCCACGTAGGAAATTGTCAAAACAACCTTGTCACTTTCCTTAACGCTAAGTGAAAATTTTCCCTGCACATCCGTTACTGTTCCTTTATTCTTTCCTTTAACCAACACATTGGCATTGACCAGCGGCTCTTCTGTTTCATCATCGATCACTTTGCCTTCAATTGTTCTTTCCTGAGCATTGACAAATACAGAGCACATCAAAAGAAAAATGAGTAAAACCGGAAGTAGACGCATCGTTTTACAGGGTTTGTTTTAAAAAGTTGGTGCAAGTTATAAAAATCGATTAAAAACAGGGTAAAAAAATTTTAACATTATGTAACCCTGATTTGAGAGGAAACAGGCATAGCAATCTTTACATACAGTTCTCTGCAATACTCAGGTTGTCATGGTAAAAGGCAAAACAATGGGTGTGTCGTTTATTAGTAGTTGTATCCTTTTCCTTCATCATCTTCAACTTCAACCCCTAAGCCAAGCACCATACGATTCACAAAATTAAAGTAGGAACCCACCATTGTGGCATCGAGGATTGCTCTGTCGGATAAGCCCTGTTGGCGGAGTTTATTATCGTAACGGCTTTTGGCCATTGTCTCTGGCTCATTTGTTAAGGCTATGGCATATTCACAGATGAGATTGTCAAGAGGAGAGAGGTTGAGGGAATTGTAGTCCTTTTGGAGATGGTCAACTGTTGAGGCATCTTGCCAAAAGTTTTGGAGAGCAGCACCGTGATGCTTGCAGCAGTACTCGCATTTGTTAGTAGCTGAAACCCCCACAGCCATCATTTCGCGCTGGTATCGCTTCAGGGGCGATTTGCCGAACATGATTGTCATGTAAAAGTCCATGTGCCGCACAATGGACTCAGGATTCAAGCTTTGAATTTTGTGAACTTCAGCTAATTTGCCCCGTTTCTGGATAAGATCGTTGTAAATCTGTTTCAGCTCCCCATCGGCATCTTCGGGTTCTATGACATTGATATGAGCCATCATTTCCTTTTTTACATCACAAAAAAGAGGAAAATCAAAAGTAAAATTTCCATTCTTATTCCACTAAGCCCCTGCCGCGTTTTTGAATACTGCCTTGCTCACGCAGTGTTTTTGTTAGCTCATCCAGTATCCCGTTAATAAATTCCTTGCTCTTGGGAGTGCTATAATCTTTGGCGAGATCGATATATTCATTCATTGTGACTTTAACGGGGATAAAGGGAAAATGGAGGAACTCGGTAAGCGCCATTTTCATAAGGATGATATCGATGTAGGCAATACGGTCTAAGTCCCAATTAACCAGTTTAGTTTTGATCAATTCCGCAAATTCCTCACTTTGATGGATTGTTTGATCGATCAGATTGCGGCCAAATGAGAGCGCCTCGTCATGGATCTCCTGCATGGAAAAATAGAGCTTGTGTTTATCCGGATTGAATTTGTGGATGCATTGGAGAATGAATGGGGCCACTTGATCACTATCATAAGTGAGCTATAATGTTTTTATGATCATTGAGCCGTGGATTGACCTTGTTAATATATTCCTGGTATTCTTCTGAAGCAATAAGGTTTTTGAAACAGGTTTTGATAATATCCCCGTGCCCATAGTTACTGAGCTTTTCGTGCTTTACTTTTTTAGCAAAGGCTTCATCGTCAAGCAGGGCGAGAATAAGAGGATTTTCAGCAATCCGTGTGGATACCTGGCGCTCTTCTTCACTGGCGAGAAATTTGTTTTGCTGTTTGTCCGCTTCCTGGTAAACATAACGAGTAATTTCCTGCAAAAGGTAAAGATTGTACACGTATGCCCGGAAAGTGGCTTCTAAAGATTGGCGGAGGGCTTTTTCCAACGCTACGGTATCGGTGATAGCACCCTGCTCATATGCGTAGAGAAGTTGCATGATCTTGATCCGCAAGTGCCGTCTTGTCAACATATAGCCTATTTCAATGTTTTACTCCAACCGATTTTTTTTGAAAGAACTCTTTTAGCCGTTGATTATCATGTCTATTGCAAATCGATTGACAATCGACAGCTATCAGCTAATAACCCCACTCTTCCTTGTTTGCTCTTATCTTTGCAGTTAATACAACAGGTTGCCGAACTGTATACAAAGGCGATTGTTCAAGGTGGTGAAAAATTGCATTTCACGCCTCTTGTCGAAAAGCTGCAAAGCTATCTTTTTTCCCGAAAACTCCCAACACTGGCATTAGATTCATGACATGGAGCACCTCAGGTATCTCAACAAATTTTTCCGGAAGTACAAGTGGCGGTTGCTAACCGGTATTCTGTTCGTAGCTATAGCCAATACATTTCGTGTGCTTCCTCCCCGTGTGATAAGGTATTCGTTTGATCTTGTGAAGGAAAATATTGCTTATTACCGGTTGTTTGAGGGATTTGCTCTGCAGGAGAAATTTTATATAATATTCAGTCAGGGACTTATGTTTTTCGGTATCACTGTTCTTGCGTTGGCCGCCCTTCAGGGTTTGTTCATGTTTTTTATGCGGCAGACACTCATCGTGATGTCGCGCATCATTGAATACGACCTGAAAAATGAAATCTACGATAAGTACCAGCAACTCGATCTTGCCTTTTACAAGCGCAATAATACCGGAGATTTGATGTCGCGTATCACGGAGGATGTAGGGCGAGTGAGAATGTATCTTGGCCCTGCTCTAATGTATACGATTGACCTGATTGTACTCTCAGTCATTATCGTAACAACGATGCTAACAGTGAATGTGCGCCTCACACTCATCATATTGCTTCCACTGCCTATTTTGTCCGTTTCGATTTATTACATCAGGAGCTTGATTAACAAAAAATCAGAGGCTATTCAGCAGCAGCTGTCCAAATTAACAACCAGTGCGCAAGAGATCTATTCGGGCATACGGGTTATTAAAACCTACGTTCAAGAAAGCCAGGTCTATCGCTATTTTGCCCATCAATCGAACCTTTACCGTACCCTTTCCCTGGACCTGGCACGTGTTGAGGCCTTTTTCTTTCCGTTTATGCTGCTCCTCATAGGGTTTAGCACCATTTTTACCATCTACTTTGGGGGGATAGAAGTGATAAGAGGGAATATAACCACGGGAAATATTGCCGAGTTCGTTATCTATATCAATATGCTCACCTGGCCCGTTACGGCTATAGGTGTTGTTGTCACAATGGTTCAGCGAGCAGCAGCATCCCAGAAGCGCATTAACGAGTTTCTCAACACGCAACCTTCAATTGTTTCTCATGCCGGGAAAAACGGTATACAAATCAAAGGCGATATCGAATTCAGGAATGTAAGCTTTGTTTATCCCGATACAGGCGTTGAGGCTCTTAAGAATGTTTCCTTTACTTTAAAAGCCGGCCAACGTCTTGCTATTGTAGGCCGGACGGGTTCAGGGAAATCCACGATGGCTGAGTTACTTGTCCGTTTGTACGATCCCACTGGGGGACAAATCTTAATGGATGGCAAGGAGATACGGCATTTGCCGCTCTCCACCCTGCGCCAACAGGTTGGTTATGTGCCCCAGGATGTCTTCCTGTTTTCTGATTCCGTTACCAACAATATCGCTTTTGGTAAACATAACCAGGAAGATGGGGCGAATGTGTCTGAAGAAGAAGTTGAGCGCGCTGCCCGGTATGCGTCTATTGATAAGGAAATCCGCGAGTTGAATGGCGCTTTTCAAGCTGCGGTTGGGGAGAGAGGTGTCACGCTATCAGGAGGGCAAAAGCAACGTATCTCACTTGCCCGAACATTCCTCCAGAATCCGCAGCTCTTTGTCCTTGACGATTGTCTCTCTGCTGTTGATGCCAATACTGAAGAGCGGATTCTCAATAATCTGGAAGCCATCCTTTGCAACAAAACGGCCATCATCATCACCCATCGTGTATTTACCATGATGCACTTTGATAAAATTCTATTTATGGAAGATGGGTACATCATTGAAGAAGGTACTCATGAGGAACTTCAGCGTAAAAACGGTGCTTATGCTAATCTTCTGCAAATGCAAAAAGCTGATGAAAGGAGTGCTGAATAAGAGGCTTTTCGTTTCTTGTCATTCGGTTATTTTGGCATGGCCCCTTTTCTTTTTCTCGTAAAAGCAGCAAATTTTTTACTAAAAATTCTACAATTTTTTTGCGGTATTATTATGTTGGCTTAAGAAATTGTTTTAAATTAGTTGAAGTTATTTCGTAGAAAAAAGAAGGCAATTTTTGATTGGTTGTAAACGAAAAACTGATGAACCGTGGAGAACGATAATCATAAGAATCAACCGGTATTCTCAAAGAAAATCAGGGCAGGTAAACGCAGGACATATTTTATCGATGTCCGCACAACGCGCTCCAATGACTATTACCTTACCTTAACCGAAAGCACGAAGCGGTTTAACGGTGATGGTTGTGACCGCCACAAGTTGTTCCTTTACAAGGAAGACTTCAACAAGTTTGTGGATGCATTGAAAGAAACGGTGGATCACGTTAAGACGGAGCTGATGCCCGAGTACGACTTTGATGAATTTACCAAGAAAGAGGACATTCAGGGTGATCAGAGCCGGAATGCAAATTGGGTAGAGGGCGATTACAGTGAAACAGCAGAAGAAAAAGCCAAGCGTCAATCGCCCGTAACAGAACAGGATGCTTCACCTGAAGGAGAACCGCAAAAGGAAAGCACTTTTCAGGGAACTGACAATGTGGATACCGATTCCAGCGACCAGCAGGAAACGGAGCAATCCAATCCTGATACCCAACGAACCGAAGGCGTTCAATCATCCGGTGAAGACTCCTCCAATGAGGAAGCAATGCGTTGGGATTAAGTTGCACAACAAATAATCGAAAATGAAAAGCCGTTCCACATGGACGGCTTTTTTGCTGTCCCGCTTTTTAAAGTGCTTTCCTTCTGATTTGAGTGACTTCCTGATGAGGATGGTTGCAAAAGCAGCTTATCACTGCATTTGTTGCCGTTGGCTCGGGGAAAGATAACGCTGAGCTTTCTTGCCTAAGCCAACAGCACTATTGATGCGCGTTGTTTGCAACTCGGTCAATGTGAGCGCTTGAAAAGGGGATCCTTGAAGATGATAGTTATCGGCATCGGGATTATAGCGGAAGGTGTTTGGCGATGTTCTTTTAGCCTCTTCAAATATTGGCTCAACTTGTTTAAGTTGACTTTTATTCGTGACGTAAACGGCTGATGCTGCTTCGAGTCGTTTTACTTTTTGAGCCAACTCCTGCAATTTCGTTCCCGCGGAATTAAAAACCACCTTCACACCTTCTTGGCCATCAATATAGCCGGGTTTTGTGGCAACCACTGATGGAAGTTGACCAATCCTGGCCTCGCCAGTCCAGTAGCAGTACATCGTGAATATGGCCGTGTCAGTTGGTGTGGGCTTGAATTGTCTGCGCAACAACTGCAAATAAGCAGGTATTTCCCTGTTCGTCTTGTTCAATGCCTCTACGATTGTCCGCACCGTTGCTAGCTTGCTGTAATTCCCGTAAAGACGGGGCACGATCATCGAGCGATCAGGTTGAATGATCCGCACTGCCGGGTTATTCCAGGTTGGCTCGTTAAAACTTTTGAGCACGCGCCTGTGCTTGCCCCGCTTATTGTTGTACACCACTACCGGGACAAATGCCTGTTCTATGGCGTCCGCTATTTGCGGATGGCTTAAAACGCTGCGGCCATAGCCCTTCACAGTGGAACAGCCCGGTACTTCCGTGAACAGGACGAACAAGGGTCGTTCTTTTTGGCGGGCGAGAGATCGCGCCTTATCGAAATCTTTGTGCCAATCGACCCGGCCCAGCTCGACACGCTGATCACCATCATCAAGACCTGAGAATCCTGCTACAACACCCATCATTCCTGTAAGAAGTACGCTCAAAGCCAACCTTTTTGTAAAGCGTGCCATCGGACAATCCTTTTGTTTATTTGGCTAAAATAACGGTTTTCCTTATGTTATGGTATCCTCTCAAAAGCTCATAAAGCATTCATTATCAAAATTTTAGACGTTTGTGAACGTTTTGTGATAACAGGTGGGCTCATCAAGAATGCACTGGGCTATGTTATAACACGCTTTCACATGTTATCAATTTCAATCATTTTTTCCTAACTCTGATGAAGCTAAAATAAACCTTCCATGCCTGTTTACCTTCACCCAGCCAACCTGATCATCAGCAAGCAAGCCGTTGAGCAGAACTATCGAGGCGGCACAGGGCAGTTTTGCCAGGATTTTATGAGGAAAATGACTCGTTCCGGGAAGATGTGGAGCTGTTTGCGTTGGGGCGCATGAACTGCGATGAGTTCCCCGAACGGTTGCTTAATCAGCGCAGTTTGCACTAAGACATCGACACGGGCACCTCCCGCGACTACGTGATCGTAAGCCGCTATGATGGCCCATTGTGGACAGTGGATTGGTTGAATACGACAATGTCGTACGTTATATGCATTTCATAACGATTGTAGCTTGCCAAGCATCGTGAAAGCTCTCCAAAAAGATCAGATGACGGTCGATAAGGCGCAGCGGATCTTTAAGAATGGCGGGAATCTTTTTGAGGTGATTTGGTAAAGATTCCACAGTTTGCTTACCGGTCCTCTTTTTGGCTTGTGTGTGAATGAGCATTGTTCTGTTGCGCCTCCGCAAGTTTTTGGCGGATGTATTCCTTCTTTTCTGGAAAGGTTTTCCCCTCCAGTTCATTAGCGATTTTTGCTTTAACCTTCCTAAAGAACGCAACGCTATTGAAGTCTCCTTTCACTGATGTGTCTTTACTATTTTTCATAACTAATCATTTCCCTTGGTATGCACTTCTCGCTACTACTTGATCGGTCAATTCAATACCGGTTCGCAGGATTTCGGAGGCAACTGGGTTCGACTCGTTAAAATCAGAAGTTCTGAAAGGGTGTGGTTCAATCAATAGTTCCCGGTCACTTCTCAATTGAAATAGCTGAACCTGGACATCAAGGATGTCATCTTCTGTATTGAGCACAATGGCAACATCGATATCACTGTCTTTTCGATTCGTGCCATTGGCATAGGACTCGTAAATGAAAGCCCTTCTTACATCATAAGTACAGATTACTTCCCGGATATATTTTTTGGCAATTTTAGAGCTTGTTTTTGATCCATGACCGGAGTGTTATGATCTTGTTGATTTTAATATAATAGCAATGGGCATG
>PXTV01000072.1:0-7700 GCA_003022985.1 Bacteroidetes bacterium SW_11_45_7
ATAGGGGGTTACCGTTGCGATCCGCAAGATCCATCTGATTATGTATATCCAACGCATCACCCTGATCAGCATGCATTTACGTTTTTGCCTTCCGATCCGGACAAAATGATTACTGCTAACGATGGCGGCCTCTTTATTACCCAAGATAACATGGCCGACAGTGTCAAATGGCAAAGCTTAAACAATGGCTATGTGACCTCTCAATTTTACACAGTAGCAGTTGAACGATCTTCCACAAGTGATTACCTGGTAGGCGGTATGCAGGATAACGGCACATACTTTACCAACACCACCGATCCCGAAGCATCCTGGCAATCCGTCTTATATGGCGATGGCGGCTATGCTGCTATTCCGCACGGCCGCGACAATTATTACCTCTCCTGGCAGACAGGCAAAACCTATAAGTGCAACATCACTGATCAGGGGCAAATGCAAGGGATCACCCGCATCGATCCAAAAGGGGGGAGCGATCATTTGTTCATCAACCCGTTTTTACTCAATCCAGCCGATTCGAACCAAATGTTTTACTCAGCTGGTAATGAGTTGTGGCTGAACGATTCGCTTACCAGCATTCCCGTTACGGGTAATGAAACGGATGCCATCAACATGGGCTGGGATAAAATCGCTTCGTTCGGCTTTGGCTTGAACAATATCACATCATTTGGCATGTCAAAAGCTGATCCATCCACCATTTATTTTGGTACTAACAATAGCCAACTGTATAAAGTCGATAGCCAACAATCCAATAATTATACACAAACCCGGCTTACACCCCAAAATTTCCCCAATGGCTATGTAAGCTCTATTGCAGCCAACCATGATGAGCCATCCGAATTGTTGCTCACATTTTCCAATTATGAAGTTAAGAGCATTTTCCATTCCACAGATAGCGGCCAAACGTGGACGCACGTAAGCGGGAACCTCGAGGACGACCACGATGGAAGTGGCGATGGGCCGTCCGTTGTTTGGACAGCTATTCTTAACCAACCGGACACAACTGTCTATTTTGCTGCTACGAGTGTAGGTCTTTTCTCAACCGGTGACTTGGATAGCACAAATACAGTATGGCAGCAAGAAGGAGCTAACACCATTGGCAATGTTGTTGTCAATATGGTTAAAACGCGCCAAAAAGATGGATTAATTGCCGCTGCAACGCATGGCACTGGTATTTATACATCCAAGTTTGGTAAACAACCCACCCTTGCAAGGTCTCAACAAAATACTGCCGGCATGTTTACTGTTATGCCAAATCCCGTTAATGATCGAGCTCGTATTCAATTTACAAACCCAAAGAAGCAAACCATCTCTTTTACCATTCATGCTATCGATGGCAAAACGTCTCAAATCATTCATAAGCAAGAATATCATGAAGGAGAAAAGACCTTTACCTGGATGCCATCTGAGCAACTGACAGATGGCATCTATTTATTGGTTGGCCAAACGAGGAAGGAGACCATTTACCAGAAGAAAATTGTACTGACTGATCAGTAACCTTTACAGCTCAACTTTGATTTCATTTTCCCAATTCTTGCGTACTTCTATTTTTCCTTTATAATAGATCACTTGTTCAGGTTGCTTATTCCTTGAATAATTACCCGGGTCCCATCTTCCATTGTTGTTTTGATCTACGATTATTCTGAGCTTATAAGTTTGCGGACGAAGGTGTTTAATGGTTAATCCATTTTGCTGATCACCTTGAAAACTCACCTCTCGCTGAATATTATCCTCCCCTTTATAAAGTTGAACGATGTAATGATTTGCAGGATGAACATTATCAAATTGGAGCTTGATTTCGCTGTAATCTTCTCGTTTTGTTGTTCTGAAATATTTGACAATCGTGTCGGATGATTGGTTATAAATCGATTGGATAGCACCCTTTTCGAGCTTGAGAAAATACCGGGTTGTCGCTCTGTAGAATCTCGAAAAAGGTGAATCTTATCTTTTACCAGGGTGTCAATGGGATAAGAAAATAAAAGCCCGAGGGATTGATACACTTCATGTGATGGCCAACTTACTTTTTTTCTTTCCCCTCTTTGCTGGTTTTGCTCTTTGAGTGGTAACTTATCAGGTATGGTATTTCTTGGAGAAAATTGTACTCTCACTGTATCGCGCACTGTGTCATTGGCAATAGTCACGAATTGGAATGCTGAATCAGGTATGGGATGAAACCAAAATGCTACTGAATCAGACGGAAGTGTTCCCTCCCTTTTTGTAGTGGTTTGTTTCGCTACTTCCTTTTTTACCAATTGAGAAGAAAAGCGTTCGATCTCATTTGAGTAATGCACAACAAGCTTGCCTTTTACCGGGGCTTTGTTACTCACTTGTGAAATACGAGGTGGTTCTTTTTGGAATAACCGTAATGGTGTTTTCGGTAACGTGTCCAATTGTACTGGCTCAACAGTTGCTGATCGAAAAGCCATTTTCTCATTGGGAAGATCATACCTGAGATTCCTGTTATTGTCTTGTAACGCAAAGATGTAAAAAGTGCTTTTAGGCAAGTGATCAAACCGGTATTGACCATTTTCATCTGTTTTAGTTACATACTGCGGTTTTTTCTTATCGGGCACGCTATCTTTAAGGCTTTTGTAAAGCGCTACCCATGTGTTTTCTTCAGGTTTTGCTGTGAACGCATCTTCCACCCTGCCGCCTAATCGAAAAGTGTCAATAACTGGCCCTGTGGAAAACGTTAGGGTTAAGTCCTTTGCGGCATTCCCCTCTGTAATATCCTGTATTCCATTACCAAAATTTATTGTATAGGTTGTGCTGTGCCGAAGACTGTTGTCGGGCAATTGAATTTGTAGCGATTTTTGCCGTATGTTATAATCCGGCTTTTCCGGAAGTGGGGGTGAGAAATAAATTTCCTGCGATGGGTTATTCAGCTTAAAGAACTCGTTAAAAGAAAGGATGATTTCATCGCCTTCAAAATCAGTTTGGCCATTTTTAGGGATCGATTCTTCTATTTTAGGTGGAGCTTTGTCTTTTGGACCACCTGATGGCGTAACCACATTAGCACATCCCCACACGAAAGCTACTAAAAAAGCCCAAATGCAGATGATTTGGGCTTTTCCTGAAATCCTGATCCTCACCATTCGATTGTACTTACAAGGTTCTTTTGAGAATTGTGCTCATCCTTCTTTATTAAAAATGATGCATCGAGGAATGAGACTTGGCACTTAAAGCGCCTCCTTATCTGCCCATGTGAACCATTAGCACAGAAATATCCGAAGGCGATACGCCACTGATCCTGCTTGCTTGTCCAAGTGTACCGGGCTTTACTTCATTTAACTTCTCGCGCGCTTCATAAGATATAGAAGAAAGTCTGGAATAATCGAACGATTCGCTCAACTTGACTTCCTCGAGCCGGTTCATCTTATCGACCATTTCCTGTTCCTTATCGATGTACCCCTGGTATTTCATTTTCGTTTCTGCTGTATCGATAAATTCCTGCGGGTAAGATGTGCCGTTTTCTGCCAACACCTGATTGATCTCTCCTGGTTCGATGCTTTGATTGCGGAAAAAGTTATGGATGTCGTCCTCTGCCCTTTCCTTAGCACGCACTTTATCCATTCGTTGTTTACTTGCAAGGCCAATCTCGTGTGAGAGCGGGGTTAACCGCAAGTCGGCATTATCTTGCCTGAGAAGGATCCTGTACTCAGCACGTGACGTAAACATACGGTAGGGCTCTTTTGTGCCCTTATTGATCAAATCATCGATGAGCACACCGATATAGCCATCTGATCGATTGAGCGTAAAGGGATCACCTCCGTGTGCATTGATATGGGCATTGATGCCAGCAATGACGCCCTGACACGCTGCTTCCTCATAGCCGGTAGTTCCATTGATCTGACCGGCAAAAAATAAGTTATTAATGAGCTTGGTTTCCATCGTGTACTTGATCTGTGTAGGATAGAAGAAGTCGTATTCAATGGCGTAACCGGGCCGGAACATCTTCACGTTTTCGAACCCTTCAACTTCCCTGAGAGCGTTGAATTGCAAATGTTCAGGCATGGAGCTCGAAAAACCGTTAACGTAAACTTCCACTGTTCGCCAACCTTCCGGCTCAACAAATAACTGGTGCTCATCCTTATCCGCAAAGCGATGGATTTTTTCTTCTACCGATGGACAGTAACGCGGGCCAATACCACCAATGCTGCCATTGAACATGGGTGATTGATCAAAACCACTTTGTAAGATTTCGTGCACTTTGGGATTGGTGTAGCCTATGTGACAAGCTAACTGTTCCCGGGGCACCTCGATATCATCCCTGAATGTAAACTGGCCGGGGTTTTCATCGCCATATTGTATTTCGAGCTTACTGTAATCGATGCTCCGTCCATCTAAACGGGGAGGGGTTCCCGTTTTCATCCGGCCGCTTTCAAATCCAAGGTTTTCGAGCTGGCCGGTAATTCCTTTTGATGCTTTTTCGCCAACCCGGCCCCCACCGAATTGCTTTTGCCCAATGTGGATGATGCCGTTCAGGAAAGTGCCATTGGTGAGCAGAATGCTTTTCGCACGGATTTCCAATCCCATGCCTGTCTTAACACCTTTTACTTCCCCGTTTTCGATCAAGATCTCATTAACCATTTCTTGCCAGAAATCGAGATTAGGTGTTTGTTCAAGAACTGTGCGCCATTCCTGGGCAAAAAGCATGCGGTCGTTTTGGGTGCGTGGCCCCCACATGGCTGGTCCCTTGGACCGATTAAGCATGCGGAATTGGATGCGCGACCTGTCCGACACAATGCCCGTGTAACCACCGAGGGCATCGATTTCACGTGTTATTTGGCCCTTGGCAATACCTCCCATGGCAGGATTGCAAGACATCTGTGCTATTGCTTGCAGGTTCATTGTGACCAGGAGCACTTTAGATCCCATGTTGGCAGCGGCTGCAGCGGCCTCGCTACCGGCATGCCCTCCACCTACTACTATTAGATCGTATTCCGGGAACATAAAGAGTTGCTTTTTTGGAGAATGTTCCACATGGAACATTGCGTTTCCATGCTGTTATTAAAAAGGCGATGTTCCACGTGAAACATCATGGTTTGACAATTCTTTCAGACAGACGTCTTCTTTTGCCCTCATTTTCTCATTGTCTTCGTTTGTCTTATCTGTATAACCGGCTAAATGCAAAATGCCATGCACGAAAAGCCGGTGTAGTTCTTCGTTTACAGAAACATTGTAAAGGTCGGCATTTTCATGTGCACGTTCGATACTGATAAACAGATCACCCGTTAAAACGGAATTGTTACTGTAATCAAACGTGATGATATCCGTTAACGTATCGTGGTTGAGATAGCTTTGATTAAGCTGATGAAGGTGTTCATCGCTGCAAAATACGATGTTGATGTCACCCGCTTGGCAGTTTTCGCTTGTAACAACATGATGTAGAAAATCAACAGTTGCTGATTCGTTAGCAAGATGGCAGGTTACATCCTCAGAATGAAAGAAAAAAGGCACAGTTGCTTTATACCTTAAACTGAAGTTCCACAGTGCTCCCGTTATTGGAGAAAATCACGTAATCCGAAAGCTGCTTCATTAAGAAAACACCCCTGCCTGTTAGTTTTTCCACGTTTGCCGGATCAGTAGGATCCGGTAAGCTATTGAAATCGAAGCCAGCTCCTTCATCGGACACGATAAAGGAGACCATGTTGTCATTCAACTTACACGTAATGTCAACGTTTTTGGACTCATCTGATTTATTACCGTGCAGGATGGCATTATTGACGGCCTCTGTCAATGAGATCAGAATATTCCCATAGGCTTGTTCATCAATCAAATCCTCTTGGCGGAGCTGATCGATAAATGCCTCCACTTCTGATACATTATCAGGTGAAGATTTGATCGTTTTATGGTAATCTTTAGTCGCCTCGCCCATGATTATGCCTCAAATATAGTTAAAAACGAATTGACTTAAAATATTTTTCCACTAAAAATTTGTAATACGGCTTCAGCGTTGGTGGAAGTGTTTTATATAGTTCAACCTCAGCCTCTCTTTTCTTAATGTACTCCTCTATTGAAGGCGGCATTTTGCGCTCTTGTTCTTCGGCCGTCTTCGCTTCGCGCTCGTTCTTTGTTTTTCGCTGCCTCATGGCCTTTTCAGCCTCTAGAAGACGTGTTTTGATTTTTTCCTGTCGCTCCAGCATTTGCTCGCTCAATTGTTTATTGACGATGTCTTCTTCGGTTTGCTCCATTTCATCTGCTAATTTATCAAGATCACCGAGAGAATTTTTGCCTGTTTTATTTTCCTCTTTGCTCATTTCCTGAATGGCTTTTCTAATAGCCGCTTGCTTGCGCGCCATCTTGGCGAGCTTTTCACTCATCCCACCTTTACCGCCAGATTGCTTACCACCTTTTTGATTCCCCTTCTTACCACCTTTCTTGCCACCTTTTTTTCCTGGTTTTTGCCCATCCTTCATCTCTTGCTTCATCTGCTGCATTTTCTTATTTAATTGTTGCTGCATTTTACTCAGCTTGGGCAAGCCTTTTTTTCCTTTGCCGCCACTTTTTTGACACATCTGCGAGCCCTTCATCTGGCTGGCCATCTTCTGTTGCATGGATTCCATGACATCACTCAACATCAGTGCAAGGTTGTTGAAGCTGGTCATAACGTATTGCTGATGGCTTGTAGCTTTACCAACTTCCCGTTTTTCCAACTTCCTTATGCCTTTTTCCATATTGTAGTTAATATCCTCAATCTCTTTATTCACAAAACTCTTGATCTGGAAAACACGCTTGGATAAAGCGTACAAGCTATCTTCCACCATCTCGGCATCATCTTTGCGTTTGTACTGTTCCTGAACGAGTTCTTTATAACGGGGCGTATTCTTGCTTACATTTTTCACCTCTTCCATCAAATCCTCCTGGTCCTTGGAAAGGTGAACGAGGTTTTCAAGAAGCTGCCGCAGCGCCTCCATATCTTCCTGCATCTGCTTCATCTGCATGCCCTTCATCATGGAAGACATCTGGTCCGACATTTCCTTCATCTTATCGGAGGCCTTTTTTTGTTTGTCACCGGCTTTTTGGTTCTGTTGCTTCTTCAGGTTTTCAAGGGCTTCCTGCATTTTCTCCGAAACGTCTTGTTTTTGTTGATCTGTTTTGGAGAAGTTCTCAGGGTTCATGCCTATATTGTCCCCTTTCTTCTTAAGATCTTCAATATCCTTTTTGATATCCTCGAACTCATCGTTCATCTTTTGTTGTTTTTTGGAGAGCTTTTCGCTCTTCTCTCCGCTTTGTTTCTTGGTTTCCTCGCTTAATTGTTCTTCCTTCTCAGCGAGCTTTTCGAGCTCCTTGACTGTTTCGTTCATTTTTTGCTCAAACTCGAGCTGCTCGAACAGTGATTTCATGCGGTCCATTTCCTTTTCGAGCTCTTCGCTGGTCATCTCCATTTTCTCGAGCTCGTCCAGACTTTTCTCCTTGTCCATTTTTTCCATTTCCTCCATGAGGGACTGCATCTTTTCGAACATCTTCTTGGTTTCCTCATCCATCACCTTGTCAAAGAGCTCTTCCAGTTGCTTTTGCTTCTGCTTAATGCTCTCACTGCTTTTCTTGTATTGCGACTGTTGCTCCAGGTTTTTCTTGTATTCCTTTTGGAGGGACTCTGTCTTTTTCTGGAGCTGCTGTTGTTTTTTGACAGCTTCTTCAATAGCTTTTTTGTCCTCCCAATTCATATCCTTTTTTTTGAGGATATCGTCTTTTATTTTATC
>PXTV01000072.1:7730-10488 GCA_003022985.1 Bacteroidetes bacterium SW_11_45_7
CCTTTTTCTTGAGCTTTTGGGCCTCTTTTGCAGTTGAGGATAGCTCGCTCTTGATCTTTTCGTTGCTCTTTTCGGTAATCTTTTCGTACTCGTCTTCAGTAGGTTTATTAAATGTAAAGACTTGCGTACGGGCCGATTTGCTTCCATTTACACCATCGTTGTCCCAGACTTCGAAATAGTAGGTGAGTTTGTCCCCTGGTTCCAATTCGTAGTCATACACATTGACCAGATGCTCAAAAGAACCGGATTTATCCCCTCTTGTAACATCGATTCGGGTTTGCTTATATGGAGGTTTGCCGCTCGTGTCTTTGGGAATAACGCGGTGTTTGAAATAGATGGAGGAAATCCCATGATCGTCAGATACGTCACCCATGTAATAGAGATACTTTTGGTTGGTGCTATCCTTGACTTCCTCAACTTCAATGGTAGGATAGAGATCCGGGATCACATTGACCGAGTAGGAAATGGAATCGGCATTTTGTATGTGCTTATTGGAAACTTTGAGTTTGTATTGCTGATCCTTGGTTAGTTGTCTGCTGAATGCGAACTTATTCTCCCCTTTGCGCTCAGTTCTCAATGTTGTATCCTGGAAGGCAATATCGATATCATCGGTATTTTTAGCATCAAAAACCCATCTTGCTTTTGTTCCTTCCGGGATTACCAAATCACCTGTGTTTTTGAGCTTTTCGTCTTGTTTGCCGGTATAGGCAGGATAGTCCAGCATCACACGGAAGCTCGTTATTGCCGGCTTGGGCAATACGCTGATGGTATGTTGAGCTGAACGGAACTTGCCGGCCCTCAGATGGAAATCAAGATCTTGTTGCAGATTGGAGAACTCATAGCTGAAATGGGCTTTGTCCGAGCGATTGAGTTTGTAGGTTTGATCGCCCATGACGAGCATCACTTCCTCCGGCAGCGCACTACCGGTCACTTCTACATTGAGCGTTAAGTCTTGATTCTGGAGAGCCCGGAGGTTATCGTTCGTAATTTGAAAAGAAAAAGGGGCCTCTCGTTCAAAGTGGACGTTGTGGTAAAACATCCTCTTTGAACCATCTTTCAGGATGTTGGGAGAGGCGAGAAGGAGAACCAATAAAATAAGCAAAGGGGGAACCAGGTACTTCGAATAGCGCCTGTTGTTCTTTAAATTAATGGCGGAAGAAAACGGCACGGGCTTAAGTGTTTCGATCTTTTGGTTAATGCTGGCATTGATCAGTTCTTCACTGCCCGTTTGTTCAGCTTGACGCTTAAGTTGAAGGATGTTCAGGAGCCGGTCCCGGACATTGGTAAAATGCGTGCCGATAATCCCTGCGGCTTGCTCGTGACTGATGACTTTCCCAAGCTTGAAATAGCGGAGGAGTGGAAGACCGACCCAGTAACCAAATGTTGCGACACTAATTGCCAGAAAACCCAAAAATATTGCGGTTCTGATTCCTGTACTCATGAATAAGTAATACTCCGCCACATTCATCACAAGAAAGAGACCCAGCACTACGCTTAATGTAAAAATCGAGCCCCGGATGAGTTGATTCACATAAAACTTGCGAATGAACTCATCGAGCTTTTGTATAAGCAGGGAATAGTTATCGTTTTTCGTACTCATCGAAAATCTGTTTAGAAAAGATTTGCCTCCCTCTATAACGAGAAAAAGGCAAAATTGGTATACGAATGACCGCCAACACTCACTAACAACAAATTTCGGAATGGTTTGGTTATTTCCATTCTTCTACTGAAGGTAACAATACGCTTTCAATCCGTTGTTTTACATACTCTTTTGGTCAGAATCGGGAACAAAGTATACGTCACGGAAATTCCTGTATTCCATAGGGTTTTGGGGAAAGTTACGCACATCTGGCTGCAGTAACCTGTAATCCTTATCGTAGTAGATAGGCATAATAGCCGCATCATCCATCACAATTTGATCCGCCTGTAAGTAAAGCAAGTTTCGCTGCTGCTTATCAACTGTTTTGAGGGCTTTTTGAAAAACGGAGTCGAATTCGGCACTTTGATACCTTACTGAATTGATGTACGATCTGGTATTGAGATCGTCAGGTACATGTGGTCCGTAGAAGAGGTTGAGAAAGTTTTCGGGGTCGGGGTAATCAGCTATCCACCCGGCCCGCCAGAATCGCGCTTTGCCGGATTCCAGGTTTTCGAGGTGTTGGGCAAAGGAGAGCTTCTTAATATTCATGCTGATATTCAGATTTTCCTGTAGCATCTTTTGGATGGCTTCAGCCACTTGTTCATTTCGTCCTCCGCCCGAGTTAATTTGTAGTGTAATTTCCGGGAATCCTTCACCATTTGGGTACCCCGCTTGTTTCATGTGCTCCCGGGCTTTTGCTGCATTGTACTTGTACCCGTTGATAGCCTTGGAATCATAATTCTCAAGTGCTGGTGGCACCACGCCATTGTGGGCTGGTACGGCTGTTCCTTTAAGCGTGTAATCCACAATTTCCGTTCTGTCAATGGCGTAGTTAAAGGCCTTTCGAAGGTGTTTGTTGGCAAACAGATCGCTTTTGTGTTGGAAGCCGTAATATTGGATGGTCAGGGAGGGCATTACCTGAAGGTCGTATTGTTTATACTTTCCTTTTAATTCATCGTTTTCAGTGATTACCTCGTTGGTCATTTCCAGGGGAATACGGTACATCATATCCAGTTCGTTTTTCCTGAACTTCAGGAGGGAAGATTTTTTGTCTTTAATAAATGATACGCGAATACCATCGAGATAAGGCAACGGATTGCCGTATTGATCTTTTCCCCA
>PXTV01000073.1 GCA_003022985.1 Bacteroidetes bacterium SW_11_45_7
TTAATTTGGCCTCTCAGGATGGCATATTGGTTGTACAGGTGGAAGAAGGACAGGTAGATGACCAAGCTTGCAAAAGCACAGTTTCAAAAAATTCAAGATAACGTTCCCCTACTATTGTAATTGCCGCTGACCACTTGTACATAAAGTGAGAATGAAAATTTAACAGGTAAGAGGAAAATTGATGGTACACGATTTGAGTGAGGGCCATTCACTGGCCAATCAGTTTATAGCAGAAATCAGGGACGCTGATATCCAAAAAGACCGTTTGCGTTTCAGACGGAATATGGAGCGAATCGGTGAAATTTTTGCCTATGAAATCAGTAAGGAACTTCCCTATCATAGCAAGGAAATTCAAACACCTGTAGATCAAGCAAAATCAAAGGTAATTGCTGAACAGCCGGTACTGGGCACTATCCTTAGGGCAGGACTCGCTTTGCATAACGGTCTCCTCAATTATTTCGATGAAGCGGACAATGCCTTTATCTCCGCTTATCGCAAACACAATGACCAAGGTGGGTTCGAGATTGAGCTCGAATATGTGACATGCCCTGCCTTAAATGAGCGCACTCTGATTATTTCCGACCCTATGCTGGCAACCGGGCAATCGATGGTTCATACAATCAATGAACTGCTTAAAATTGGCCATCCCGGGCGCATCTACATCGTATCGGCTATAGCTGCCTGGCCCGGTATTCAGCATGTCCAGAACAACCTTAGCAATATTTCTATTTGGTGTGGCGCTATTGATGACAAGTTAACCAAAGAGGCGTTTATCGATCCTGGACTGGGAGATGCCGGTGATTTGGCTTTCGGGAAAAAGGTGCAGGACTAAAATGGCACTCAACACGTTCTTGCAACATAAAATTTCAGGAAGGATGCCCGGCACTGGAACCTTTAAACTTATTAAGCTAAAATGAAATTTTAAAGCACTTATAAGTTTTTGTATTTTTGATAGTTACCCTCTAAACCAAAAAGCTTGATCATGCCATTAAGGACTTGCTTTGTCCTGGTTGCGTTATTGATTGCATCTTCCTTACAAGTGGGTGCACAGGATATCCATTTTTCGCAGTATTTCGCATCACCGTTAACCCTTAATCCTGCCATGACAGGAAATTTTGGTGGCGATTTCCGCATTGCTGCCAATTACCGTAACCAGTGGTTTGGACAAGTTAGTAACAACTCACCATTTGAAACTTACTCCGGTTCCTTCGATATTTCTGTTTTACCTGACCGGCTCAATAATGATCAAGCAGGCGTTGGGCTTATGGTTTACAGCGATAAAGCTGGTGACGGCAACCTCTCCACCCAGTCAGCCATGGCGTCTGCTGCTTACCACAAATCTCTTGACAACAGGAACAAATATCAATTAAGCGTAGGCATTCAGGGCGGCATTGTTCAGAAGCGAATCGACTTCAGCAAGCTGAAATTCGAAGAACAATACAACGGGGATGGAGGATTTAATACGGCATTGGATAACAAGGAGCAAGTTGAATCGAATACACTGCTTTACCCCGATTTCAATATCGGGCTGCAAGGGCAAGCTATGTTTTCCGAGAACGTCAATGCCCATGTTGGCTTTGGCCATTTTCACATGTTCAGGCCTAACGAATCATTCTTAAAAAATGGCGAAAATAAAGTAGAGCCACGTACTGTTGCTCATGGTGGAGTCAATGTTGCCATAGGTGAATACTTTGGCTTATCGCCCGGTTTTCTTTACATGCATCAGGCAAATGCTAATGAGCTAACTGTCGGATCGGCATTTCGTTACATGATCAACCGGTCAACATCGGCTTATCTCGGTGCCTGGCACCGTTTGCAAGATGCAGTGATCCCGTATGCAGGTTTTGAGATTGAAGGGGTTCGCGTTGGCGTAAGTTACGATATTACTGTATCTCGCCTTGCTACAGCAGCGAACCATGTAGGCGGCTTTGAGATATCTGCCGTGTATATTCATAATGCTCAACCGCCACAAGAACTGAACCCAACTCGTTACTGTCCACGTTTTTAATATACCAGATGGTTTAATTCATCATGAACCCAGTCATCAATTTCCACTATATGAAAAGGCAAGCTACCGTTGGGTTGCTCTTGCTGATGTTGATAGCCCCTGTTTTTTCTTTGGCTCAACAACAAAAAGAAGAAACCGGAAAGGCGTTTGAGCTTAAATACACCTACTCAAAACGAAAAAAACTTGCCCAAAAAGCTTTTGATCAAGGCAAATTTTACGAAGCTATCGACTACTACAAGGAGATGAGCAAGGAAAAGCCCAACGACATGGAAGTTGCTTATCAACTTGCTGAAAGCTACCGTAAAGCCCGGGATTATGTCAATGCTGCTGAGTGGTATCAAAAGGTGGTTCAAACCAGTGATATCAATTACCCACTCGCTCCTTATTACAGGGGCAAAATGCTAAAAAGACAAGGTAAGTACAAGAAAGCTCTGAGTGTATTTCAATCATTCCTCAATGAATCGATTCAGGACAAATACAGTCAATACCACGATTTTGCCAATCAGGTTCAACACCTGGATTCCACTATCAACCGGCCTTACACGGAATTCGCTCCTTCTGTATCGGGTGACTCGCTTTTTGTGTTTTCATCCCTGAACAATGATGCCGAACTGAACGACAAGTTTGAGGATGGAGATGGTCTTCAATCCCACATTTATGCAGCAAGCCGAAAAGACGACCAATGGGCAAAAGTTCAGCCTCTTCCCCAACCAGTTAACGATGATGAACATCACAGCGGTAACGGCACCTTTTCACCGGATGGAAAGCGATTTTATTTTACAAAATGTCAAGCCGTTAATAGCAGCACATTCGACTGTGACATCTATGTAAGCACCTTTGTCAATGGCTTTTGGTACAGTGTTAACAAGCTGAGCAAGGAAGTTAACAGCAAAGGATCAACCAATACGCATCCTGCTGTTGCGCCACATCCTGAAGACAAAAAAGACATTCTTTATTTCGTGTCCAACCGGGAAAGTGGCCGGGGTAACAAGGATATTTGGTATGCCGTTGTTGAGCACAACGGCCAAGCGCAAAAGCCAACGAATCTTGGCGAAACCATCAATACAGCTAAGAATGAACATTCTCCATTCTATGATGCGAATGACAGTACACTATACTTCAGTAGCCGCGGCCATAAAAATCTCGGTGGCTATGATATTTTAAAAGCACAAGGCACCCATAGCGATTGGCAACAACCTGCAAACCCGGGAATGCCGTTTAACTCAAGCGCTGACGACATTTACTATACTTTTGCCGAAACCGATAATAAACGCTATCTCGTCTCAAATAGGCCCGGCACAATAGGGCTGAGAAGTAAAACATGTTGTGACGATATCTTTGCCATTGAATCAAAAGAGCAACCGAAATACTTTATTAACGCAAATATTTATGGGGAGAATGATGAATCGCGTGACCCCATAGAGGGTGCCCGGATTCAAGTAATGGATGCGGAGAACTACCCGAACAAAGTGTTACACGAGGATACAACAAAGGGGGACCCCTCTCAAAAAATCCGCCTTCAACCTGACAGGGATTACAAAGTGCGCATCACTAAGCCGAACTATTTTGCTGAGACATTTGACGTTAGTACCAAGGGCCTCGCCCATTCTCACACCTTTGACTTCAATGTTGGGCTTGAGAAAATGGACAAGGGCAAGGTTTACAAGCTCAGTAATATTTACTACGACTTCGGATCGGCTGAATTACGGGAAAAATCCAAAGAAGAATTGAACCAACTTTATGAGCTTCTCACAAATAACCCCGGCATTATTATTGAAGTACGTGCTCACTCAGATAGCATAGGCCCCCAGGCCAAAAATCTTAAGCTCTCCCGGAAAAGAGCACAAAGTGTGGTTGACTACCTGGTGGAAAAAGGAATCGGTGAGAAACGCCTTGAACCGAAAGGATATGGCGAGATTAAGCCGGTAGCAACAAATAACACAGAAAAAGGCCGTCAAAAAAACAGGAGAACGGAATTTAAGATTACAGGCAAGCTTGAAGAATCTGTTCTTCTTAAATAGCCCTCCTAATTTGAAAATAACCCATACCCTGCTTTGAATCGAGTACGATTCATGGTAACTTCATGAGTCAGTGTGAAAGAGTTATGTTTTATTCAACCTTCGTTTCATTTACCGGAATCTGAACAAAAGCAGAGAATCATTTTTTTCCCTTGGTGGTTATGGTCAATGATAATCCATCTATAAGCTTGAAACATTCAAGAACCACAATTTTTAATTACGGCCATCTCATTTGTTTGATTGGCGTGTTATCTTTTTGTCTTTGCGTTCAACCCAATCAAACCTTAGCACAATGCCCGTCTTGTCCCCCTGGCGGTTCCCCGCCCCCTGGTGACAAATGCGTGAACGCTGTTGAGCTGGATACATTACCTATGCCAAATCCGTGTAATGGCGCATCAGATGAAGGCGTTGGCGATACTGTCAGCTTTAATCTTACCAACGTTTGTGCCACACCGGGCAGCCCTTATCTGCATGTAACAGGCTGTCAAACAAACAACGACATGGCTAATCCTGCCGATGATATATGGACAAGAGTATATGTTACGGGCTCCGATCTCTATCTTTCGCTCAATAGTGGTTTGAGTAATACCAGCGTTGGTATTTGGGATGGTGATACGTGCAACTCGATAGTAGGCGTTGCATGTGCAAGAACAGGAGGCGGTAACCTTACAACTACTTTCAACGGCTTATCACCCGGTTATCATTATATCCAAATTAGTGGCGACAGCATTGGTGATCAATGCGACATCGATTTATCATTAAGCAATGATAATAACTGTCAAAACTGTGTAGTCAATGATAATCTCGATATCTCACCGCTTCCGGTAAACGGCTCTTATTCAGCGGGCACAACTGTTGAAATTTGCTATACCATCACTAACTATAATCAAGCGAACAATAACTGGATGCATGGTGTACAATTTGATATAGGTGAAGGCTGGGACGAATCATCGCTCATTAAAAATCCTGCCAATTCCTGTGACGGTGCCGGTAAATGGGACTGGTATGATACGATTGTTGCTGACGGAACAGGAGATACACTTGGGCCTGGTTTTTTCTATGAAAAAGATAACCCTCCAAATAACAATCCCGGTGATAATTTTGGTGACAATTGTGGAGGTGTTGCGAATGTGAACTGGGAATTTTGCATACAGCTTACAACGCCTACCTGCGATACAGCTAATCTTGATGGCTCGGATCTCAGTATCGATATAACCACTTATGCAGACGGGGAAAGCGGAAGCTGGAGTCAATATGCCTGTGCTGTTGATCCTACTATCAACTTTAGCGCCATCCTTTACTGCTGTACTGAGCCCTTAACCTCCTCATCAGGAGCAACATGTCCGGGGGGAAATGATGGATGGGCTTCTGCAACAGGAACTGGCGATAGCCCCTGGCAATACACATGGAGGGATACAAGCGGGAATGTGTTACGCGACACAAGTGGCTTGCAAGGATCGGATACGCTACAAAACATGCCGGCAGGAGACTATATTGTGGAAGTGGCCGACTCGAACGGTTGCACAGGTTTTGATACAGTGGCCGTTAGCGAGCCCTTGGGGTGGGATCTTTCTTTTGATACAACCAATGTTGGTTGCAACGGAGGATCAGATGGGGCCCTGGATTTGACTGTCAATGGTGCCAATCCTTCCTATACATATTTATGGTCGACCGGTGACACAACAGAAGATATAAGCAATCTGGCTGCCGATACATTTAGCGTAACCGTCACTGACAGTTTGCAATGTACTTACACCGATAGTGCCGTAGTAAATGAGTCGCCCGGCATGACGTTATCCGGCTCTGTGACAGACGCAGCGTGCAATGATTCCACGGACGGTAGCATCGATTTAACGGTTACAGGTGGTACAACACCATATGCCTATAACTGGTCGGGCGGATCAACAACGCAGGACACTGCCAACATTGGAGCCGGTAATTATACGGTTACAGTAACGGATACCAACGGGTGTCAAAAAACCACCTCATTTACAGTTAATGAGCCGCCACCATTGGCGTTAAGTACAACTACCAACCCTGTTTCGTGCTACGGTGGTACTGATGGTTCAATTGATCTTTCAGTCAGTGGCGGCACAGGGAATTACGCCTATAATTGGAGCAGCGGGTCAACAAGCCAGGATACCACAGGTGTGGAAGCGGGAACTTACACCGTGACTGTGACAGATGGCAACGGCTGTAGTGTTACTCATACAGATATTGTTGATGAGCCCGATTCGCTTATCACACAGGCAGACAGTGTACCGGTTCAGTGCTTTGGCAATAGCTTAGGGAAGGCAATTGCCTTGCCAAGTGGCGGCACCAATCCGTACTCGTATTCCTGGAACGATCCTTCTTCCCAACAAGACTCCATCGCTACAGGCCTTCAAGCTGATACGTTCTCAGTAACGGTAACTGACGATAACGGGTGCCCGGATTCAGCCACTGTTGCTGTTACCCAGCCTGACAGCATTTCAATCGATTTGGATACTACAGATGTTACTTGCAACAACGGCTCTGATGGGGCTGTCAATGCAACCGTTACAGGTGGCGCCCCGCCTTATACCTATCAATGGAGTAATGGTGACACAAGCCAAAACATCAATAATCTTAGCCCTGGCAACTACTGCCTCACAGTAACCGATTCCAATAGTTGCACAAAAGTGGTTTGTGCTCAAGTTAATGAGCCCCCGCCTATTTCTTTAGCTACCTCTTCCCAAGATGCGAATTGCGGCCAACCGGATGGATGGGCTTCTGTCTCGGCTAATGGCGG
>PXTV01000074.1 GCA_003022985.1 Bacteroidetes bacterium SW_11_45_7
ATTCTTCCGATCAGGAGATTCAGCGGCTCCGTGAACGTGCCAAGGGAAAAAAATGGGGCAAGGCGGTTAACGAAACGTTTCACCGCGAGCTCGAGAAGCTGGAACGCATGAATCCGGCAGCTGCAGAATATTCCGTCATGGTGAATTACCTGGAGTTGTTGCTCGATTTGCCATGGGGCATTTATACCAAGGATAAATTCGATCTGCAGCGCGCAAGGAAAATCCTCGACAGGGATCATTACGGGCTCGAAAAGGTCAAGGAGCGCATTCTTGAATATCTGGCAGTTCTTGAACTCAAAGGTGACATGAAGTCACCCATCCTGTGCTTCGTAGGGCCGCCAGGTGTCGGGAAAACATCGCTCGGTAAATCGATTGCTACAGCCCTCAAGCGGAAATACACCCGCATGTCACTCGGTGGCTTGCACGATGAGTCAGAGATCCGCGGCCACCGCAAGACCTACATTGGCGCCATGCCGGGCCGTATCATTCAATCCATCAAGAAAGTGGAAGCCTCCAATCCCGTGTTCATGCTTGACGAGATCGACAAGGTAGGCAAGGATTTCCGCGGAGACCCCTCTTCTGCTCTCCTTGAAGTCCTCGATCCGGAGCAGAACAGCAACTTTTACGATAATTACCTGGAGCTGGACTACGATCTTTCCCGTGTCATGTTCATTGCAACAGCGAATGACGTCAACAGCATTCAGCCAACACTTCGCGACAGGATGGAGATCATCGATATTAATGGCTATTCCGTGGAAGAGAAGACGGAAATTGCCAGGCGGCACCTCATTTCCAAGCAGCGAGAAGCTCATGGCCTTACGGGCAAGGATGTGAAAATCAACAATAAGGTGATTCAAAACGTTGTTGAACACTACACCCGCGAGTCCGGTGTTCGTGAGCTCGATCGCAAGTTGGCTTCCATCATGCGCAATACAGCTAAGAAAGTATCTGTTGGCGAGGATTACAACGTCAACATTAAAAAGGGCGACTTGCACAGCATCCTCGGTGCCCCTAAATACGACAAGAGTGATTACCAGGAGGATAACCCACCGGGTGTTGGTGTTGGCTTGGCCTGGACGGCTACAGGTGGCGATATCTTATATATTGAAACCTCCTTAAGCCGTGGCAAAGGGGAGCTGACCCTTACCGGTAATCTTGGTGATGTGATGAAGGAATCGGCAAGTACAGCCCTCACATTTGTCCGGTCTAACAGCGAAAAGCTGAATATCAAGGATGATCTTTTCAATAAATTGGATGTGCACCTACACGTGCCGGAAGGGGCGATTCCCAAGGATGGCCCCTCAGCAGGCATTGTGCTCATGACAGCTATTGCATCTGCTTTCACTCAGCGCAAGGTGAAAAAACAGCTGGCAATGACCGGGGAATTGACACTTCGGGGTAAAGTTTTACCTGTAGGGGGTATCAAAGAAAAGCTGCTCGCTGCAAGGAGAGCCGGCATAACCGATGTTATCCTCTGTTCCAAAAACCGGAAGGATGTAGAAGAAATCAGTCAGGAATACCTAAAAGGCATCGAAGTCCATTATTTCGATAACATGCTTGATGTTCTCCGGTTTGCACTGGAGGAAGAGCGCACCTCGCACCCATTGAATGTTGAGGTTGCCGAGCCGGAAAATGCTGAGAACAACAACAAATAACCTGTAGTAACAATCAATAGCTTTTGCTTGAAAGAGAGGTGGTAAACGCTAACGGATGAATATTTGGTATATTCTTATGCCTCTTTTGCTTGCCATTGCTTTTGCCAATGCTTATTATTACAAGCAATATGGCTATAAGTTCTGGCTTACGTTTCTCTTCTCGCTATTAATGGTTTTGGGGTTTTTCGGTATTTTGATGAAAGCCCTGGGTTACGTATAACCAGTTTTTGAACTCTCAATTACCTGAGTTTGATAATATGGTCAATCTTATTAGCGCGGCTTGGTAGCCAAAAAGGCAAAAGAATCAAATGTACCATTGAGTTCTTGCTTGTGCTCGAGGCCCAGTGTATGAAAGCCTGCTTCCTGTAACAGTTGCTCCAACTCATCCGGATCGTAATGTTGAAACACATCCGTTTTCCGGGCTATGTTCCATTCCCACAACTGCTCACCTGTTCGGAAACCGATTACTAACAAACCGCCCGGTTGGAGAACCCGTAACAGCTCTTTTGCCTCTTGCAAAGGGTTGCGCCAAAAGTAAATGGTGTTATTGCTGACTGCTTTACTAAAAAAGTTGTTACTAAAAGGAAGGCTGGAAAGATTTCCCTGTTGAAGATCAACCGTGCCTTTGGTAATATATTTTTCATTCCTCGATGAAGCGTGACGAACCATCACTTCGGAATGGTCAATGCCGTAGATATGGCCGTTGGAAAGGGCAGGAGCTATCTTGTTGATCATATACCCATTACCAAAGCCAACTTCTAAAATCAAATCAGTTGGTTGTGGTTGCAAAAGGTCAACGCAAAAAGCCTCGAGGTATTGATGCTGATGAGAGAGCTGCGATCGCGCTAAAAGATTGCCGATCAAACCGGAGGGTTTTTGAATCTGGCGGGCCAATATATCTTTGAGTCCCATTATTTTGTGCTTTTATTGTTTGAAAAAAGAATTGCCCCACCGCACGAATCATCCAATGGTTTTTTTAGTAAATGAGAAAAAGCCTCCCATAATTGTATCGAATTGATCAATATATAAAAAAATGATCAGCACAAAGAATTGAAATAGAACTTTCTGACAAAAAAAAGTCCTGACCAAAGGCCAGGACTTTAAGAATGCGAATAATAGAGTGATGTGCTCCCTCAGTTACTGCCACTCATCGAGTTTACGATTGACTTCTTCGCGGTAAAAGAAGTTCTCAGCTTGTTCACCCAGCTTTTTCGATTTCTTCAGGTGCTTATACGCTTTGTTATCTTTTTCCTTCTTTTTCAGAATTTCCGCTTTGATCCAGTGATTGTACCAGCCCTCTTCCTGGTTGATGGATTTATTGACCCATTTGAGGCCCTTATCGTAGTGCTTGTCCACGCGTAATGTATACCGTGCAACATCAGCATACATATCAGGGATAGATGAGATTTCCTGATCGATATTGCTAAGCACTTGCTTATCGGTATGCACATTCACATTGAAGGAAACCCTGGTTTCTTTCCATTCAAGGTCAACGCGCGTTTTTTCATAATCGAAATTCCGGAAATTGAAAGCCATACGCTCTTCAAAATCGGAATCCCGGGGCTCAGCCTTAATGCGGAGAACATCTTTATCCTTGTCGTAGTTACCAGTGCCCCATAGTTCGGTTTCCTCGTTGAAGATCAGGGTCCACTCATCCTTCCCGGGAATAGTAAAGAAAGAGTATTTACCGGCTTTCATTTCGTTGCCATTGACTTTTACATCTTTACTGAATTCAATAGTTGTGGCGGCATTAGCTCCGGTGCGCCACATTTTGTCATAAGGCACCAATTGACCCCATATCTGACGACCTTTAACGCCCGGGCTGTAGTATTCAATTTCGATATCCGTTAAGCCAACGCGTTGTTTAACTTCAGCTTTGGGGCTCGGCTTGGGCATGTCCATCTGGGCAAAAGAAATTTGCCAGCTGAATAAGCATATAAATACCAATAGAATTGATTTGACTTTGTACATAGTTGTTGATTTTGATAGTTCGCGAATGAAATTCCTGGAAAGTTCCAGCAACAGCCTCAAAAATAACATTTGTTGTTATTCTTTGAGCATTCTTGGGTCCTTTGTTAAAGGAAATAAAAGGTGGAAGCTCAACATTTGCCGGTATCTCATGTTGTATTGATGGGTAGAAAATTTGGCTGAATGCCATTCCCATGCGGCTAGGATTTGCTTATCTTTGTTTGAGAGAAAACACCTGTTCAGGAGCACCTTTTGAATCCGATCAATAACTTATCATATGAATACAGATCAACTTTTACAGCGCGCCATGAATCTCGGGTTTTTGAGTCGGGAGGAAGGTGTTTATCTATATGAGAATGCTCCCACAAGTGCTTTGATGTATGCAGCGAACGAAGTGAGGAAGATCAAGAAAGGAGCTGATAGCAAGGTCACCTGGATCATCGATCGCAATATGAACACGACCAATGTTTGTATTGCCAATTGCAAATTCTGCAATTTCTTCCGCAAGCCCGGCTCAGAGGAATCATATATCACCACAAAAGAAGAGTACAGGCACAAGATTGAGGAAACAATGCGCTATGGAGGGCGCCAGCTCTTGCTTCAGGGTGGCCACCATCCCGAACTGGGCCTCGATTATTACGTGCAGACGTTCAGCATGATCAAGGACATGTTTCCCGAGATCAAACTTCA
>PXTV01000075.1 GCA_003022985.1 Bacteroidetes bacterium SW_11_45_7
GAGATAGCCGGTTGTAAGGATGGAATGATGGAATCATGGGATTACCCCGCCACTTTACTGCTGCTGTACTCCTTGATCTTCACCATCAAATCAATTAGGCGTGCTGAATAGCCGGCTTCATTATCGTACCAGCCAACCACTTTTACCGTATTGCCTATGACTCTTGTTGAATCGGCATCAAAAATGCAGGAATGTTCATTATTGATGATGTCACTGGAAACGATCTCATCATCACAATACTCAAGGTAACCTTTCAGACCGTTCAGGCTGGCATCGCGGAAAAGCTTGTTAATGGCATCCGGAGAAACTTCCTCTTTCAATTGACAGGTCAGATCTGTTAGTGAACCGGCTAAAACAGGTACTCGTAATGCGTAACCATCAAGCTTGCCAGCCAGATGGGGCATCACTTCACCAATGGCTTTAGCTGCCCCTGTTGAAGTAGGCACAATATTTTCAGCAGCTGCTCGTCCTCTTCGTAATTTTTTATGAGGGGCGTCCTGGATGTTTTGATCAGCGGTGTAAGCGTGAGCTGTGGTCATCATACCTGATGTAATACTCCACTGGTCATCGAGTACTTTTACCATGGGCGCAAGGCAGTTTGTAGTACAGGATGCATTGGATATGATGGGATCATCTTGCTTGAGAATGCTGTCGTTCACCCCCAGAACAACTGAAGGGATATCGCCTTTAGGTGGTGCTGAAATAACAACCTTTCGGGCACCTGCATCTAAATGCTTTGAAGCGTCTTCTCTTTTGGTTAGTGCTCCTGTAGCCTCCAGCACAAGGTCAATATCATAAGTTTGCCAAGGTAGCTGAGAGGGAGCTTTTTGCTGTAATATATCTACAGGGTTGCCATCTACTATTAGTTTGTCCTTATCCACTTCCACACTTCCCTGATAGCGTCCCTGAGCTGTATCGTATTTCAATAGGTAGGCGAGCGTATGAACATCGGCAAGGTCATTGATCGCTACAACATCAACATCCACCATGTGATTTGCTCGGTGCCGGTCTTTTAGGATGCGGAAAGCTAAACGCCCAATTCTGCCAAAACCATTGATTGCGATTTTCATACTCATAATAAGGACATTTTTTGCGAAAATAAGACTGAATTTACTTTCTGTCATGAAGAATGGCAAGAACTTTCCGTGAAATTATTCATCGAGCAATTCTTGTTGGTAATTGATGATGGAGGGAATGCTAATCTGTCTTTGATTGATCATGATAACTAAGATGAGGGCAAAGATGGGTGCTTTTCTCGTGGATGTTCCTTATTTTTGACTAAACACATACTGTTTTGTGGTATGGTACAAGACTTAAATACAAGCGCATTTCAGGATGATTCTCTTGATGGCATTTTGGCTGATGAAAAAACTGAGGTAGAGGAGGACATAGATTTGCTTGAGGATCTTGAAAACAGCAGTAAACTTATTGTTCACAATGATGATGTCAATACTTTTGACTGGGTGATCGAATCGTTGGTTGAAATTTGTGATCACACCCAAGAGCAAGCTGAGCAGTGCTCACTGATCATTCATTTCAAAGGGAAAGCCCAGGTTAAGGAAGGATCACACGATGATCTCAAACCTATGAAGGACGGGCTTACCGATAGAGGCATTAGTGCCACTATTGAGCAGGAAGTGTCTTGATTCTTTCAGTTGACATAATATTTTCAGAAAAACAGGGCTTGGGTGTCCTGTTTTTTTATGGCCAAAATTTGGCGATCAAATAGCAGCATTCTATCTGACAGCTTGACCAAAACTTGTCACGCTTTTACTTGTATTTTATGAATAAAGTGTTATCTTACTGAATGAAATGATGAAGATCAATCGATTGTTGCTAATAGCTTCCTGTCTTGCTTTTGTTTTGTTGGTGAATGCTCAACCGGCAACAGCCCAATCCTACGAGATTGGCCAACGAACCATTCAGCCAACTGATACCAGCAGAAACGGACGCACTATTGCAACTGAAGTCTTCTATCCCGCACAAACAGCAGGTTCCAATGTACCGGTTGCCGGTTTTTCCAATGGCTTCCCTTTGCTCGTTTTTGGCCATGGTTTTTCCATGAACTACAATCCCTATGGCAATTTGCGCAAGGAACTTGTCAAGCGCGGTTACATCATGGTATTTCCCAAAACGGAGGTTGGCCCTGTCCCATTTCCTGATCACGGGGCGTTTGGCGAGGATATGGCTTTTCTTGCCCGCTTGTTTTTACGCAAAGACTCAATGGCAAACAGCGATTTTTACCAGCGCCTAAACGGGAAAGTGGTAGCAATGGGCCACTCGATGGGAGGAGGGTGCAGCTTTCTCGCTGTCAATAATGAACCTGCTTTCACAGCATTGGCCACATTAGCACCGGCTGAAACGAATGTTTCGGCCATAGGAGCTGCAACGTCTGTTAAGGTGCCCTCTCTTATCATGGCGGGGAGCGAGGATTGTGTTACCCCTATCCCTGATCATCAACAGCCGATGTACGATACTCTTGCCTCGAATTGTAAAACATTAGCTGTCATAGATCAGGGCACCCATTGTTTCTTTGCTAATTCCAATACAGCATGTGATTTAGGGAGTACCTCTTGCCAGCCGAACTCGGATATCTCCCGTAACCAGCAACATCAACGCATGTTTGCTGTCCTGACCCCTTGGCTCAACTTCCACCTCAAGAATCATTGTACCGACTATGAGGCCGCGCAACAGGCACTTGCTGATACAAGCTTGTACCGGGTGCAACGCAAATGCAATGATCAGCTTCCCGATGTGAATGCAGTACCAGGCGATACTGCTATTCTCTGTGCTAATGACACCATAACCATCACGACATCTTCACCTTTTGCCAACTACCAGTGGAACACAGGCGATACCACTCGTGAACTAACTGTCAGTGATACAGGTGAATACAGCGTAGCTGTTAGTGATTCATTAGGCTGTGCAGATACTTCGTCTTCAATTCATATTACGAATTCTCCCACCATTTTACGAACTCTTTGCTCAGATGGACAAGCAACTTTTTGTGCTGGTGATTCTGTAGAGTTGAGCTTATTAGGTTCTTATCAGTCCTATCATTGGTCAAATGGCGATACATCCGAATCATTGACGACAGACCAGCCGGGCCAATACTGGGTAATGGCAACCAATCAAAATGGCTGTCAGGGCGTTAGTGATACCATTCAAGTTAAAGAAATTACACCCGTCAAACCTGTCATCCAGCAAGAAAAGGACTTATTAACAACAGGATCGTTTTCATCCTATCAATGGTATCGTGATCGTCTACCCATACAAGGTGCTGATCAGTCAACACTCGCTGTACAAGACAGCGGCACGTATTATGTTCAGGTGACGGACTCAAACGGCTGCAGCAGCACTTCCGATACTGTTATGTACGAACCGGAAACCGTTGGAATGAGCGATCCTGTTCAGCAGCAGATGACGGTTGCACCTGTTCCTGCCCATCACAAGCTCCACATCCGGGCAAAAACAGCTTTTACTGGTAACACAAAGGTTGAGCTCATCTCTTTGCAGGGCCGCCAAATTGTTCGCAGCGCAAAAGGGGCATCCGGGGACTGCCATGTTGCATTTGATGTGCAGAAGCTCCCCACCGGCATCTATCTGCTACGAATCACCACAGCTGATCTACATCAGCTTCTTCGCAAGGTAGTGATCAAGTAAAAAGATGCCCGCCTTCTTCTGCTAATAGGGGAGCGATTTATAGGCAACGCACAGCTTTCTTATTTTCTTTGAAGAAGAAGGAATGGCCCATGGAGACCGTACCCCACAAACAAATGCTTTTGGATGCTGCTGACAGGATTGCCCCTTATGTTCACGAAACACCCGTACAAACTTGTCAAAGCATCGATGACAAGGTAGGCGCGTCATTGTATTTCAAGTGTGAAAACTTGCAGAAAGTGGGGGCATTCAAAATAAGAGGCGCCACAAACACATTGCTGCAGCTCGCCCCTGAGGAGAAGGCGAATGGTGTGGCCACCCATTCGTCCGGCAATCATGCTCAGGCAGTTGCATTAGCCGCAAGAAATCAAGCGCTGCAAGCCACAATTGTGATGCCGCACAATGCCAAACAGGTCAAAAAGGATGCAGTGAAAGGATACAGGGCAGAAGTGATCGAATGTGAGGCGAGTCATACAGCCAGGGAACAAACATTGAATGATCTTATCGCCAAAACGGGATCAACGTATATTCCTCCTTTTAACGATTACCGCATTATTGCAGGTCAGTCCACTGTTGCACAAGAACTTTTACAGCAGGTAGAAGAACCGGATGCTATTGTTGCCCCTGTTGGTGG
>PXTV01000076.1 GCA_003022985.1 Bacteroidetes bacterium SW_11_45_7
CCATCAGCCGGACGTGATTTTCCACATGGCTGCCCAGCCCCTTGTTAAAACCTCTTATCAGTATCCCCGCGAAACGTTTGATTCGAATACCACCGGAACGCTTAACATCCTGAAAAGCGTAAGAACCCTGGATATAGCAACCCATCTCATACTGATCACCACTGATAAAGCGTATCAAAACCTCGAGTTGGTATATGGCTACAGAGAAGTTGATGCATTGGGCGGCTATGATCCTTACAGCGCATCCAAAGCTGCTGCTGAGCTCGTCATCCAATCTTATTTGAAGTCATTTTTCAATCCAGAAGAACAATCAAAAGTAAAAGTGGCAAGCGTGCGAGCCGGTAATGTGATAGGTGGTGGCGACCAGGGCCATTACAGGATCGTGCCGGATATTGTACAAGCTACTGCCAAAGGTGAGCCGGTTATTGTCCGTAATCCCGATGCCATCCGCCCCTGGCAACATGTGCTGGAACCGCTCAGCGGCTATTTGCTATTGGGCAAAAAACTCCTGGATAACGAGTTACACTATTGCGATGCCTGGAATTTTGGTCCTGAGAACGAATCAGTTGTAACAGTTGAAGAATTGGTTAATACGGCAATCCAATATTGGCCTGTGATTCATTGGGAATTGGAAGGGGCACGAGAAGAAAAGCAACACGAAGCCAAACTCCTTAAGCTGGATTGTTCAAAAGCACGCTTCAATCTTAATTGGACGCCTGTTTGGGAATTTGAAGACTGTGTACGTTACACTGTAAAGTGGTATAAAGACTTTTACCAGGATGGTACCAATAACGGTATGACGGAAAGAAGCTTATATGATTTGGCGAGTTATGTGGAGGATGCCAAAACCAAGAAAAAGTTTGGGTTGACAGCCACTGAAGCAACTTTTGATAACCGAATGCAATGTTTGAATGAATCTTCTTTATCTCGGGTATTGGAGTGTTAACGATTCGCTGACCGCCTCAACGATTTCCCCCCATCTTCAGATCCTCAATGAACTCAGCAATATTAGCAAGATCGTTTATGTATCCATTGAAAGAGGTAATGATGTAAAGGCGGAACCATTCCTCGCATCTTTGAGCAAAGTTAAGCATGTGCCTCTCTATTCCCGCGATCTTGGGATTAACTTTCTCACAAAAATCGGGGATATTATCCGTTTTCCAATTGCGCTTGAGAAGACCGTCAAAAAGGAAGAGATCGATCACGTTCTTTGCCGTACAGCTTCAGCAGGTGCATTTGGATATATGCTTTACAAGCGAACCGGCCTGCCCTTTTATGTGGAATCATTTGAACCTCATGCGGATTATATGCTCGAATCGGGTGTTTGGTCGTCTAAGAGTCCCCAATACCTTATGCAAAGGTATTGGGAGGGGAAAATAATAGAGCATGCTAAAGGATTGATGCCCGTTGCCGAAAATTATGCTGAATATTTGCAACAACTTGGTGTCGAAGAGACTCGCATTCATACCATCCCATGCAATGTACCTGTTGAGAAGTTTTATTTCTCCGAACAGGACAGACAACAAAAACGAAAGGAATATAGAATGAGCGCTGGAGAAACGGTAGGCATTTACGCGGGCAAGTTTGGCGGCATCTACTACAATGAAGAAGCATTTTGGTTATTCAAAAAGGCATTTGATAAGCTTGAATCTTTTCGGCTTGTGATCTTAACACCGGAAAATATTCTTGAGGTTGAAAGAAAACTCAGCCAATACAACATTGACCGAGACAAGGTCATTATCGATTTTGTAGCCCATGCAGAAATTCCTAAATTCCTCTCGATGGCCGACTTTGCGTTTTCGCCAATCAAACCTGCTGCTTCACGCAAGTTTTGTTCACCTATCAAAGATGGAGAATACTGGGCCAATGGGTTGCCAATATTGTTAACGAAAGGTGTGGGGGATGATGATCAAATTATTAATGAAACAGAATCCGGTGCAATATTTGATCTCGCGGAACCAAAAACTGTTGATGGTGCCCTTGATATAATTAAAAACATTATTCAAAAAAGAGATTACAGGAAACAAATTATGCAAGTTGCTATTGATCATAGAAGTTTTCAATTATCACAAGCAGTTTACCAGCAACTTTTCCTAGAGCAGACTGATTTGACAAATTGATCAACATCTTCTTCAGATTTGTCCATGCGTTTTTCATAAACTAAACCAAATAGAAATAAATGGCTTATACATCATTGGTAACCGGAGGAGCAGGCTTTATAGGTGCTCATGTCACGAATTATCTCATTGACCAAATGGGGCATGATGTCATTGTCCTGGATGACTTAAGCGGGGGTTTTGAGGAGAACATTCATGCAAAAGCAATTTTTATCAAGGGCTCAATTACTGATCAACAAGTGGTTCAGCAAATTTTTGCCCAATACAATATCGATTATGTATATCATCTGGCTGCTTATGCTGCTGAAGGGCTCAGCCATTTTATCAAGCGCTTTAATTACACCAACAATTTAATTGGCAGCGTCAATCTTATCAATGAATCCGTCAAACAGAAAGTCAAATGCTTTGTGTTTACCTCCTCAATTGCCGTATACGGAGCCAATCAGCTTCCCATGAAAGAGGACATGATCCCTCAGCCGGAAGACCCTTACGGTGTTGCCAAACTTGCCGTTGAACAGGATCTGGCAACAACGCTTGCCATGTTTGGTTTGAATTACATCATCTTTCGGCCCCACAACGTATATGGCGAATACCAAAACATCGGTGACAAATACAGGAATGTAGTAGGCATCTTCATGAATCAACTCATGCAAGGAAATCAATTAACAATTTTCGGGGACGGAAGCCAAACAAGGGCATTTAGTTACATTGGTGATGTGGCTCCCTGTATTGCAACATCCGTCACGATAGATAACGCTTATAACGAAGTATTCAACGTAGGTGGTGATCAGGATTTCACGGTAAACGAGCTTGCCACATCTGTTATGAAAGCAATGGGTATGGAAGAGGATATCCGCTATCTGCCGCCAAGAAACGAGGTGCGGCACGCTTATGCAGATCATACCAAAGCTAAACGTGTATTTAGTATGGATGAAAGCCCGTTTACACCATTGCAGGAAGGGCTTAACCGAATGGCTGAATGGGCCAAATCGGTTGGTGTGAAGAAAAGCCAAAAGTTTGAGAACATAGAAATTGAGGAAAATTTGCCTTCAGTGTGGTTAGAAGACTGAAGTTATTATGAAGAAAATCCTTATGTTTTGAGCAATACCTCGATTTTCTGCAGGAAAACGGCTTTTCTTACGAGTTTTCCTATTTACTCTCCCCTGAGGACGATAATACATTTTACAGTCCCGGCAATTACTTATCGAAGTGCCGGATTGTTCTGAAAAGCGCCTGGCAGCGACTCAAAGAAATCAGAAAAGCATCGGCTTACGATATCATCTTTGTGCAACGCGAAGCTTTTATGCTGGGCACCGGTTTTTTTGAACGAAAGTTCGGCCAATCGAAGGCAAAATTTATTTTCGACTTTGACGATGCCATATGGCTACAAAACGTATCAGCTGCAAACAAAAAATTCCAGTGGCTGAAAAACCCGGAAAAGACGGCTGAAATTGCATCAGTGGCCGACTTAATTCTTGTAGGCAATCAGTATTTGGAAAATTATGCCAAAAAGTTTAATGCGAATGCGGAAATTGTCCCCACAACAATCGACACAAAAGAATACGACCCCACCGGTTACAAACGAGAACAAGATGGTACTGTTTGCATAGGTTGGAGTGGTAGCATAACAACCATCCAGCATTTCAAATGGGCGAAACCTTTCCTCAAAAAAATCAAGGATAAGTACGGGGACAGCGTCACATTTAAAGTGATAGGTGATGAAAATTATGGGGATGAGGAGTTAGGCGTAAAGGCTTTACCCTGGCGTAGAGAGGATGAAATCCGGGAAATCAGTTCTTTTGATATAGGGATCATGCCATTGCCTGATGACGAGTGGGCCAGGGGGAAATGCGGCTTAAAAGGGCTGCAGTATATGGCCCTTAACGTACCCACCATTATGTCGCCTGTTGGGATTAACAATGAAATCATTCAGGACAACGAGAATGGATATCTTGCCGATGAAGAAAGCGAATGGCTTGACAAACTAACCCGTTTAATCGAGTCCCCAGAATTACGCAATACAATTGGGAAAGCAGGTCGGCAAACGGTTATCGATCATTATTCATTTACGTCTCTCAAATATCGCTATTTAACGCTATTCAATAATCTATAAAGGAATTTGACTTGCTCGTAATACCTGACTATTTTGAATTTTGTGAAGCTATATAACCCTTTTGCTTTGTAGTGCTTTGGCCGCTTTGCTGCCTCGCTTCTTCCTGGATCATAAATAATCCTGCCAAATAAAAAGGAATACAAGGGATTTTGTAACGCACCAATGCACCGAAGTTGTAGCTTGTAAAACCAACGCCAAAAGCAAATAATACGGCAAAAGATAACGTAAAAAAGAGAACGGGCCGCGTTGTAAAATACTTGATCACTTTAAAGATGCCGGCTCCTATAAGAACAACTTTTAAGGTAAATAGAAGGATAAGGGTGCTTTCCAGGGCAGCAAAGAGCATCACAATATTATCGGCTTCCCACAGATAAGGCCTGTATAAAGTCACATTAACTGCAGCAGGTATTTTCGAGAACATGCCTGTTAATGATGGATCGGGCTTGCCAAGTGAGTAATAGGAACCTCCTCCCCTGTCACCGTAAAGCTGATTGACTTTGTAATGCCACCACTGCGTATCATAAGCTTTTTCTGTAATCTCATTTATTGAAGAATAACTTTTTGAAACGTTCCCGGCCTGTTGCACGAGAAATAACCCTAAGCCGGCAGCAATTACAAGAAACAAAGGAAAAACAACTATTTGCAATAGCTTATTGGAAAAGCGAGCCTGGTAATTTAAAATCACCCAGAAAATCAAAGGAGGAGTTATAGCCATGATGATATAAGCTTTAATGGTGGCTAATAAATAAGCATTGATTAATAGTATAGCAACTGCCATGAGCTTCTTATCAGTCCCCTTTATAAATAACTGATACGAATAGTAGGTGAGTAAACATAAACATGCAAACGTGATGGTATCTTTAAATAGGCCTGAACCCCAAAAGAAAACAGAAGGCACAAACAGAATGGAAAAAGCGAGTTGTTTATGGATGCTGGGATAGAGATCGTAGAAAACGAGAAGAAGCTTCCAGACCGCAAAAAAGGAAAGGAAGCCTAAAAACATGGATATAACTAAAAACTTATTAAAAGAAAAAATAGCAATTAACGAGGCAATCTTCGCCACTACTAAAGTAGCATTATCACCCAACATCCAATGGCCGGCAAATAGTGATGATACTTGGGGATCTGTCGTGCCCGCTCCAAGAAATAATGCTTTTATGTAGGTAAATGGATTTTGGGATAAACCATCGATTAACACAGTGACACTATCAAAATAATTCAACGCATCCCCACCTCTGTAATAGAAATCGTATATAAATGCAGTAGCAATGCCTCCTAAAAGTTTCACGTAAAGCCCTGGTAAATAATACTTTGCTAACGGGTGGTTACTGTAATACTTTTTTTTGATCGAACTCGCTATGATCAAAAACACAATGAGATAAAAGGGTGCTATAAAAAAATCCAGAAACCCCATAATTCTTACCTTGCAGCTTATTCAGTGGCGATTAAAGATGACTTCTTTCTATGTGTGGAATAGTAGGTATTATGGCTTTTAATGAACAATCACGAGGCCAATTTTCATATCTCGATCAAGCTGTTCATTCACTGGACTGCAGAGGGCCGGACTACCAGGATACTGTGTATTTCAGTCACATGGCCCTGGGTCATTCACGCTTATCTATTATAGACACCTCTTCTACTGCTCATCAACCTATGACAGACTCCTCTGGTCGTTATACAATCGTTTTTAATGGCGAGATCTATAATTTCCGGGACCTTAAACAAGACCTTCTCAACAAAGGTATCTCCTTTCGCACAAACTCGGATACGGAAGTGCTTTTGCAACAGTATATTTTTGAAGGGAAAGATTCCCTTCATCGGCTAAACGGCTTCTTTTCTTTTGCCATATACGATCAAAACAAGGATGAGCTTTTCATTGCCAGAGATCGATTTGGCATTAAACCACTCTATGTTTACGAGGATGATGAGAAGTTGATTTTCGCATCTGAAATGGCCGCCATTTTACAATTTTCAATAGACAAAAAGCTCGACCATGCCTCTCTTATTCAATATTTACAATTGAGCTATACACCAGCTCCATCAACAATGTTGACCAATGTCAGAAAGATCTTGCCAGGCCATTGGCTTTCAACAACCTCAAGCGGTAATGTTTCTGAAGGCGCTTACTATAACCTTAGAAACTTCATAGGTGATAATGACAATACTCATGGAGAAACGCCAGATTATCAGAAAGCCCGGGAAAAAATCCTGGCCCTTTTAGAGGACGCGGTGCAGAAGCGAATGATCGCAGATGTCCCCCTGGGAGCTTTTTTAAGCGGAGGCATGGATTCATCAGCCATTGTAGCACTTGCTTCAAAGTATACAGATCAACTCAAAACCTTTTCCATTGGCTACGAGGACGAGCCGCTTTTCGATGAGAGCTACTTTGCCAACCTCGTTGCCAAACACTTTAACACAGAGCACACCGTTTTTTGGCTAACCAATGATGATCTATACGATCATTTGTTCAGCATATTGGATTATTTTGACGAACCATTTGCTGATTCCTCAGCTATAGCTGTCTACATTCTAAGCAAAAAAACGAGAGAAGAAGTGACTGTAGCGCTTTCAGGTGACGGGGCTGATGAATTATTCGCGGGTTACAATAAATATTTTGCAGAATACAGAGCACAAAACCCCGGATTAGCCGGTAGCTTAGTTACATCTCTTCAACCAGTTTGGAACCTTCTGCCACAGAGCCGACACAGTTATGTAGGTAATAAAATCCGGCAGTTCGAGCGCTATGCTGCCGGCACAAAGCTTTCTCCTGCTAATCGATACTGGCGGTGGTGCAGTTTGACAGATGAGGAGGAAGTGCAATCACTATTACAAGTGATCAATGATCAGGATTGGCAAACCTATTGGCATAGAAAACAACGAATAGTTGGGGATTTGAAAAAGCATCATTCGATCAATGATATTCTTATTAAAGATCTTTCAATGGTCTTACCAAATGACATGCTCACAAAAGTGGACCTTATGTTGATGGCAAATAGCCTGGAAGTTAGGGTCCCCTTCCTGGATCACAACCTTGTTGAATATGTGGCAAAACTCCCTTCACACTATAAACTGCACAATGGCCGCACAAAAGCCATTTTAAAAGATGCTTTCCGCAAGATTTTGCCCGAGGAGCTTTATACAAGACCTAAACACGGTTTTGAAGTCCCTCTTTTGAAATGGTTTCAGCATGAACTCCGCTCTTATTTGGAACATGACATCCTATCCGATGAATTTATTACAGAACAGGGCATTTTTAATAGAGAAAGTATACAGTCCCTTAAAAAGAATTTGTTTTCAAATGAGCCCGGTGACATTCAGGCCCGGGTTTGGCGTTTAATTGTCTTTCAACATTGGTGGAAAAAATATATGATGTAATTACGTGTATATTTTTGGCGCAATGTAACATCCCGTTAGGTCTGATCCAAAAAGGTTTCGTCTTATAGATATTTAGATTACCTTTGTAACAAGCACTTACGATTTGTTGGTCCACTTTTAGTTATGCCTATGGATGCCATGTTTACATTATTAAAAAAAGGATATGCCAAGAGTACTAAGAATTATCAACAGGCTAAATCTGGGAGGACCAACCTATAACGCAACCTATCTGACGAAATATCTCGAGCCCGAATTTGAAACCTTCCTCGTGGCTGGTATGAAGGATGAGTCCGAGGCAAGTTCGGAGTTTATCCCAAAAGAACTTGGTGTTGAACCGGTTTATATCCCGGATATGTACCGGTCTATTAACCCATTAAAAGATGGAAAAGCCTACAGACGAATCCGGAAAATCATCAATGAATTTCAACCGGACATTGTCCATACGCATGCAGCCAAGGCAGGTGCTGTTGGCCGCCTTGCCGCTTCTCATGAAAATGTTCCCGTGATTCTGCATACATTCCACGGCCATGTTTTTCACTCCTATTTTCATCCCTTGAAATCAAAGATATTCCTCGAAATCGAGCGCTATCTTGCTAAAAAAAGCACGCGATTAATCGCTATCAGCGACTTACAAAAGGATGAGTTAGCCAGGGATTTTAAGGTTGCCTCTCAAAATAAATTCAGTGTTGTTCCTCTTGGATTTGACTTGAATCGATTCATGAATAATCAGCAACAGAAACGCCAACAATTCCGGCAGCGATATAACATCCAGGATGATGAAATTGCTGTAGGGATTATTGGCAGATTAGTACCTATAAAAAATCATAACCTGTTCCTCGATGCACTGGCAAAAGTCGCGAGCCAAAGCCGAAAAAAGATGAGGGCATTCATTATAGGCGATGGTGAAGAAAGGGAAAACATCTATATCAAGGTCAATCAGTTAGGCCTTAGCTGCTCACTGCCGCATCAAAATGGCACTTGCTCTTCCTTTCTTACATTCACATCATGGTATAAAGATATTGATGAAGTGAATGCTGGCCTGGACATTGTTGCCCTCACCTCAAATAATGAAGGAACTCCTGTAAGTTTAATTGAAGCCCAGGCAGCTAATAAACCCATTGTATCAACAGATGTAGGAGGTGTTGGCGACATTGTTCAACATGATGAAACCGCCTTATTATCTCCTCCTTTTGATACGCAAAAGTTTGCCCTCAACTTATTGAAGATGATTGAAGATGATGATTTCCGCCTCAGATTAGGCCAGAAAGGGGCAGAATACGTTCAAGAAAAGTACCATTATACAAGCTTGATCAATAATATTTCACAGCTTTATCAAGAACTATTGAATGGTGTTTGACAGGCCACATGGTTCTGTTTTACAGGAATTGATTATTGCTTAGCTTTGCTCGTTTGAAATCAAGCAAAATCCTTTCATGAAAAGGCCTTTCTTATTTCTTTTACTACTGTTTGTGGTCCTCCAATCCTGCAAATTATTCTATCCGAATCGGCTACTCCGCTCCGATAAAGATTACTATTATTATGAGCTGGGCGAGAAGATGATCGGGGAACAGACGATTGAACCCACAGATCGGTTTACATTACAGGTTTATGCAAGAAAGGGGTATGATTTGGTTGATGTTCTGAATCAAGGCGGTGGTGGCGGTCAAAGACAACGTAGTGGTGGAGGGGGCATTTCCTACCGTGTGGAAAAAGACGGATTTGCTGAATTGCCGGTGCTCGGAAGGGTAAAAGTAGATGGTTTAAAGAAACTGGAACTTGAAGAACTCCTTGAGAAAAAGTACGCCAAACACTTTAACGATCCATACATCATTTTGGAAATTATTAACAGAAAAGTTTTATTTTTTCCCGGTGAAGGAGATGCTCAAGTCATTGAACTACCAGAAGAAAAAACAACCTTGCTGGAATTAATAGCAATAGCAGGTGGCATACCTAAAGGCTCTAAATCTCATAAAATAAGGCTGTTAAGAGGTGACTATGCAAACCCCAAAATTAAACAGGTTGACTTATCAAAGATTAGTGGCATGAAAGATGCATCTATTATTGTAAAAGATAATGATATTGTGGTTGTGGAGCCTACTTCTGAGGTGATTCCTTCTGTCCTGCAAGAGCTCAATCCTATACTGAGTTTAATATCAACACTTACTACATTTTACGTTCTCATCACAAACCTGGGCAACTGACGGAAATATGGCCAAGGATAGTTCTTTTCTGGCATCCTTACAACAACTTGTAGGTAGAGATATTAACATAGGGTTGATTCTATCAATCATCAACCGGAGTCTGATTTGGATTCTTCTCTTATTTCTCCTCGCTTCGGGTATTGTTGTCGTCTATTTACGCTATACACCCCCTACATATAAGACGTCAGCAACAATAATGAAAAAAACTGACAAGAAACGTCAATTATTAGGAGTAGAAGGTCTTTTGACGGAAAATCAAGGCAATGTAGATCGTGAAGTCCAATTGATTCAGTCGAGATTATTGGTTCAACGAGCCCTGGATAAATTACCATTTCAAGTAAGCTACTTTAAAGAAGGCAGAACACAGTTCGTATCAACGCAACTTTATACTCATTCACCTTTCACTATTGATGTAAAAGAAGTAAAAAACAGTACAGTCCATGGTCTGCCCATTGATTTCAATATCATCAATGAAAACTCATTTCAGCTTAGTTTTACCATAGATGGACAGGATTATCAGGAAACTTTTCGTACAGATCAGTTCTTTGAAACGCCTTTCTTTACCCTTAAGGCTTCACTCGATTCATCTGTCATTCGCAACATCGAAGATTATCGTGACTCGGATTATTATTTCAAAATCAATGACCAATATGAACTTGCATCAAAAATTAAGCACGATATAAAAGTCAATCCACTCAATAGAAATACGCAAACCATTGAAATTTCATACAAAGAGGCAAACGCTCCCAAAGCAAAAGATATAGTAAGTTCCATCGCCAATGAATTTATCAAATACGATGTGGAGCGTAAAAAGGAAAGCGCCACACAAATGCTCAGCTTTATCAACAAGCAAGTGGATTCTCTGAGAGGGGAGTTAATTGAGTTACAGGATTCCATGAAGCAATACAGGATGCAAAATAAATTCCTGAATCCTGAACAAGAAGCATCTGGCTTAATGTCGAGCCTGAACGAGCTGGAGAATCAACAGGGGAAGTTGATGTTCGACATTAAGATGATCGATTGGGTGAAGCAATATATAGAGCAACAAAGGGATGTTTCAGAAATGGCAGGTGGTTTGGCTCAAGGTGACATGAGTGGCTTTCAAAATTATATTCAAAGATTAAAACAACTAAAACAAAAACGGCAAGAGCTCTCATTAGATGTGACCAGTGAACATCCGCAATTGGAAATGGTGAATCAACAAATTGAAGATGTTAAAAACAATCTTTTCAAAAGCCTTGAAAACCAAAAAAGAACGATTGAATTTAAGCTCGAGGATATTCGTCAGAAATACAGGGAAAAACTCAGCGAAATGTTGAATTTACCGGAGCGGGAAGCTGAGTTTGCCCGGCTTAAAAGGAGATATAATATAAAAGAAAAATTTTACCAAAATCTACTCGACAAACAAGCCGAATACTCCATTGCCCAAGCTGGTATTGTATCAGATTATGTATTACTAAAAGATGCAAATATTCCCAACAATCCGGTTGCTCCTAAAAGTATCTTTATATGGGCTATTGCTTTGGGCGCTTCTTTTATCTTATCGCTTTTGATTATTGCCGTAAGGTATATGATGCATAATACGATCATCTCTCTTGATGATGTGGCAATTGCAACAGATGCCGCCATCCTGGGCCTCATACCTACTTATCCAAAAGGTGAGACAGCCCCGACCTTTGTTGTCAATAAAAACCCGAAATCAATTATATCAGAAGCATTTCGTTCTGTAAGGGCTAATCTTCAATTTGTCGCTAAAAAACCCGGTTCCCAAACACTTGCTATTACTTCCACTATTTCCGGGGAAGGGAAAACCTTTATTGCCATGAATCTGGCAGGCGTCCTGGGCTTTTTGGAAAAGAAAATTGCAGTAGTGGATTTGGACATGAGAAGGCCTCGAATTCACAAATTGATCAGTGTGGATAACAGCAAGGGTATGAGTACAATATTAGTGGGAAAAGACAGCATTGATAACTGCATTTTTAAAACCGAGATCGACAATGTAGAAATTATTCCTGCCGGCCCTACACCTCCCAACCCGTCCGAATTGATTTTGTCGCCCGCCTATAATGAAGTAATGCAGGAACTTAAGGAAAAATACGACTACATCATTTTCGACACACCACCTATTGGCTTGGTAACAGATGCTCTGGAAATCATCAAAAAAGCTGATTACCCGATTTATTCATTTAGGGCCGATTATTCCAATCGTGCTTTTATCGGCAACATTAACCGCCTAATCCATGAAAACAAAATTTCCCAGTTATCAGTGATCCTTAACGATGTGGGACGTGGTGTATCCGGTAATTATTATGGGTATTATTCCGGGTATGGGTATGGATACGGATACGGGTATGGCTATGGATACGGGTATGGCTATTATGCGGAAGATCATACCCAAAAACCAGGTTTGTTAAAACGTCTTTTCGGCAAGAAGAGTTAATTCATAACCCTGATGTATCATGGTAGATGAGGTTGTTTTAGCAAGTTCCCTGGGAATGTTGGCAGGAGCTGCATTCCTTTCTTTTCTGATCAATTACCTTTTGCTCCGCTTTTCAAGGAATTTGGGGATGCGCCAGGTATCTGATGAACCCATTCTCCGCTGGGGGGTAACATCAAAGCCCTCCCTTGGTGGCTTTTCCTTTCTTATTGTTTTTCTCATAGCTTTAGCTGCTTATGGCCTTTTCCCCTCTTCCCGGGAAATGTTCAACAAAGAACTCCTCGGTCTTTTATTAGCTTGTACGCTGGGTTTTTTAATCGGTTTGGCAGACGACACCTACAATACCAATCCGCTTGTAAAATTCATAGGCCAGTTTATTTGTGCCAATATTCTCATCAGCACTGGCCTTGTAATAGACATGACGCCAGTATACGGCCTGAATTACTTCATTACTTCACTTTGGATCATCGGGCTTATGAACTCCATCAACATGCTCGATAATATGGACGCCATAACAGCTATTACATCTGTATTCATTATCATCGGGGCCATGTTGATGATCATTCTTCAGCCTGATTATTCATCTCTTTACTTAATCATATTAACTGGCGTGCTTGGAGCGCTTATCGGGTTTCTGTATTACAACTGGCATCCCTCGAAGATGTACATGGGCGACACCGGAAGTCAATTCTTAGGGGTATTTCTTGCCGGTATTTCCCTTCTGTTTTTTTGGCACTTCAGGGATCCAACGGTTGAGTATTTTCAACTTAAACAACTTGTGATTCCGGCACTTATTTTCATCGTTCCCTTAGTAGATACCGGAACCGTTTTTATAAGAAGACTTGCCCGAAGACAATCCCCTTTTGTGGGAGGAAAAGACCACATAACCCATCACCTGGCCTATTTAGGGTTATCCGATAGCTGGGTAGCTATCACCTTAGGAAGTATTTCGCTCATTTCCGTCTTCCTATTGGCATGGGTGACCAGTTTAATGGGGCAGTGGACGTTTTTATACAGTGTGATTGGCCTGGGCTATTTTCTTTTTGTTTTTATTCTTTTCCAGATCCTCTATAACATTGCCCAAAAAAGGGCTAAAGCAAAAGAACTGACATAATGCAGTGGCTGGCCGTATTTCTTGGCGGTGGATTGGGCAGTGTTTTGCGTTTTGGTGTAAACCGCCTTGCCGTCAATATGCCTCTCCATTATCCATGGGGTACCTTCTTTGCCAATATCATAAGCAGCTTTGTGCTGGGAATGATTATTGGTCTTTCATTGCAAAAAAGCCAGTTTAATCCCCTCCTGAAACTATTCTTTGTCACCGGTCTCTGTGGGGGTTTCAGTACATTTTCCACATTTAGTTTTGAGACATTCCGGCTTCTGAAAGAGGGCAATTATTTGATGGGCGGTATTAATATCCTCACCAGCATAGTATTCTGTCTTATTGCAATAGGGCTTGGTCTGGCTTTAGGCAAGAACTTGTGAAGGCCTCAGCAAATCAATACCATGATGAGCTAAAGTGGTAAATTTGTTTAGGCCTTTTTCCATACAAGGCTTATCCTTCATGCTTATCTTACGAAACACCTCTTTTTATGGACTTGACACCGGAGATCAAAGAGCGGCTCGAACAACTCGAAAAAAAGTATTCCGAAACAGGGCAGGACCTGGTTTCTTACATGGATGGGCTCCTTTACCAGGACTACCTCCGTTATTGGGAGTATATCAATCTCGATGTTCTCCTCAGTTTACAACAACCACGTACTTCTTTCCCCGATGAAAAGATTTTCATCCTCTATCACCAAATCACCGAGCTCTATTTCCGGCTTATGCTCCACGCTATGGAGCAGGTGGCTAAACAGGAAGAATTGAATGCTGCCCTCCTGAAAAAACAGCTAAGACGCCTCATCAGCTATGTGGATAACCTGATCAACTCCTTTGAAATTATGATCGATGGGATGGAGCCCGATGAGTTCATGAAATTCCGCATGGCGCTTCTCCCGGCCAGTGGATTTCAATCAGGGCAATTCCGGATGGTTGAGACCGCTTCCACGGATTTTATCAACCTTGTCCATCCTCAGGATCGGGCTAAACTTTCGGAGAACAGCTCTTTTGAGGACATCCTGGAACATCACTATTGGAAAAAAGGAGCAACAGAACTGGCCACAGGTAAGAAGACGTTAACGCTCACCCAATTTGAGGAAAAGTACGATCAAACGTTCCTCCAAATGGCGAAAGATTATAAGGACAAGAATTTGTATGCTGCTTATCGTTCACTTTCTGAAAATGAGCGGAACGATGAGGAGCTGATTGAGCTGATGCGTACTTACGATCTTAAGATGCGCGTGCATTGGCCGCTCATGCACTACAAATCAGCCGCCCGTTATCTGCAAAAGGACCAGGAGGATATCAAAGCCACGGGCGGCACCAACTGGCAGCAATACCTGCCGCCCAAGAACCAGCGGATCATCTTTTTCCCGGGGCTGTGGACGGAGGAAGAGATCGACAAGTGGGGCAAAAAGTACATTGAAGATATTATGCACTCTTCATAAAGACCTCTCTAAACCGGAAAAGGTCATATCAACCTTGTGAACACATCATTCATCTACAGTAGCAATGCACTTCAGCTCGATGGCGATCGGGGTGGGAAGGCGGTTCACCTCAACTGTAGTCCGGCAGGGTTGTACGCTCCAAAAACATTCCTCGTAAATCTTGTTGAATGTCTCAAAATCGTTGTGGATATCGGTGAGGAAAACGGTTACATCGACAAGATTCTCCCAGCGCGAGCCACTATCTTCCAACACACTTCGCACATTATCAAAAACAGCGTGGCACTGTTTCTCGATATCGTAGCTCACCACATCTCCATTTTCACCCTTTTCAAGCCCCGGCACTTCACTTGTTTGCGGATCCCGTGGCCCTAAACCCGAGAGAAAAAGCAAGTTCCCTACTTGTTTGGCGTGTGGATATTTCCCCACAGGTTTCGGGGCTTTGAACGTGAAAAACGGATTGGATTCCTGACTTGCTCCCATAAATATGTAATGTTTTGCTTACCCGTTGAAATGCAAATAAGCTATTGATCCATTCTTTATATAAAAGTAAAATTGTTTTGAGACTTTTGCCAGCATTCTAAGCCTTTCAAACCTACCATGTTGATCATACCATTTACTCTTCTGTATTAAGATGTTTGGCAAGAAACGGGGCTGTGTGCGATGCATCTACATTCACCAATCCCTCCGGTTCACCCTGATAAAGCAGGCAGCCCCCTTCATCTCCGCCTTCAGGGCCAAGATCGATCACATAATCGGCACTTTTAACAATTTCCATATTGTGTTCGATGACGATCACTGTATGGCCATTATTGATGAGCGCACTGAAAGCGCCCAGCAGTTTGTTGATATCATGAAAGTGCAAACCGGTAGTGGGCTCATCGAAAATAAAGAGAATGGCGCCTTCGCTTTGGCCCCGTCCAAGAAAGGAAGCCAGTTTAACGCGCTGGGCTTCGCCACCGCTTAGCGTACTCGAGGATTGGCCGAGTTTCACATAACCCAGTCCCACATCCTCAAGGGGTTGTAACTGACGGGCAATATTTTGCTCCTCCTGGAAAAACACAATCGCCTCGTCCACTGTCATTTCGAGCACATCAGCTATGCTTTTGTCTTTGTACGTTACTTCCAGCACCTCATCCTTGAAACGCTTGCCATTACACTCTTCACAAGTGAGGTGCACATCGGCTAAAAATTGCATCTCCACCACCACTTCACCTTCACCCTTGCACGTCTCGCAGCGACCGCCATCCACGTTGAAGGAAAAGTGTTTGGGCTTGAGCCCCTTGATCTTAGCGAGTTGCTGATTTGCAAAAAGCTCGCGAATGGCGTCATAGGATTTGATATACGTAACCGGATTCGAGCGGGATGACTTACCCAGCGGCTGTTGGTCAATCAACTCAACACGGTCAACCTGCTCAGTGGCACCGGTGATGTTCTCAAAAGCACCCGGTTTATTGCCGTGTTTACCGAGCTCGCGTTTGAGAGCCGGTGTAAAAATATCCTTGACA
>PXTV01000077.1:0-2156 GCA_003022985.1 Bacteroidetes bacterium SW_11_45_7
CTCTTGTTGATTTTCTTCCTCTTCCTCCTTGAATGCCTTGCGAGGCGTTAAGCCCAGGAGCTCGAACATCTCGGCATCCTCATCGAAATCCGGGTTGGGGGTAGTCAGGAGCTTCTCGCCTGAGAAAATGGAATTGGCGCCCGCCATAAAGCAGAGGGCTTGTTGCTCATTGCTCATATCCGTACGACCGGCTGACAAACGGACCATTGCTTTGGGCATCAGAATGCGTGCTGTTGCTATCATTCGTACCATCTCCCAAACGGTCACTTTTTGCTGATCGCCTAGAGGCGTGCCCGGTACCGGTACCAATGCGTTGATGGGGACGGACTCGGGGTGTTTGTTGCGAATGGCCAGTTGATGGAGCATTTTTGTACGGTCCTCATGGCCTTCACCCATGCCCACAATACCACCACAACAGACTGTCATTCCCGCTTTTTCAACATTGTTCAGCGTATCGATGCGGTCGTTAAAATCGCGCGTGCTGATAATTTCGTTGTAGTAATCATCAGAGGTGTCGATGTTGTGATTGTAGGCATAGACACCTGCCTCCTTCAGGCGCCTTGCTTGCTCTTCTGTAACCATGCCAAGGGTCGTGCAGACTTCCAGGCCCAGATCGTTCACGCCCTTGACCATGTCGAGTACGCGTTCAAAATCCCTGTTTTTAGCTGTTTCAATGACTGCATCGTAATCGAGCAGTTTGTGGACATCCACGCCTGTACTGTAGCGGGCTGCCTGGGGGCAATAGGCACAATCCTCAGGGCAGCCGCCCGTTTTGATGGAGAGTAACGTACACACTTGTACTTCTCCGGTTTGGTTGTGCTCATGATGCACGGTAGAGGCCTCATGGATCAGCTCCAGAAGGGGTTTGTTGTAAATATCCTGTACCTCTTGCAGCGTCCAGTCGTTTCTGATTGCAGTCATCGATTCCAATTTTATCTTTGACAAATTACGGTTCCAATGCTCGAATAAAGCTCAAATTTGGTAAAAAATTGATTTTCCACACAGGATTTGTGGCGTTGTGATCAAAAAGGGTGAGCGGTTCGATGATCCATGATAGTCAGGCGTTCAATTGCCTATAGTCAATAGCCAATTTGTCTTGCCCCTTTATCTCCTGTGAATTGATGATCACCATTCTACAAGATTACATAGTGACTTGAATGCAATTTTTGGACGCATCTCGCTACAAGTACCTAATTTTACTTATTAGAATAAGGCGTTTAGAGGTTTTACCTCCAATAAAACTACCGGTCGGACGGCTTTTCTCAATGTGGCGAATCAATAATCAAACTATTCAAGTTCAGCCGTCCGACCGGTTTGAATTCCCCTGGAACCCGCAGGCACCTTATTCTATTACTTCCAAAGGATATTGTGCATGCTCGATGTGTTGAAAAAAGTTTTGTTCAGCATTCTTTTTCTCTTCCTCATGGCTGTGGTTGTGGAAATTCTGCTGGGTGTCGTGTTCTTCGTGAAGGATTACAATATCGAACCGATGGCGGTCAAGGATTCCCCTTACCTCTACTATTTGTTCAAGGACAATAGTGACGACATCAATGAAGACGGGTTGAAAACCAGTGCTTCTCGCAAAAAAGACGATAATAAAGTGCGCGTCATCCTTACAGGTGGGAGCGTAGTGAGGGGGCGCGAGCCGGATCATACCATATCGGCTTATCTTGAACGCATACTGCAGGACAGCTTGAACACGGACCGTGTGGAAGTGATCAATGCCGGTATGTCAGCTTATGTGCTGCAACAGGAATTTCTGCTAACCCAAACCTTATTGCAACATTACAAACCGGACATGATCATCGGCCTCGATGGTTATAATGACATGCTTACGTTCAAGCTTAACCGCTTTGAGGATAGCGGCCATCCTCTTCCCCCTCACAATTGGCAGGATTTCAAGGTGATCGAGAACAATCGTTACAACAAGAGCTTTGCATCTCGCTTCTCCCGTTTCTTTCGCTACATCAACCGCTCCGTGGCATTTATTGAGCGGAAAGTACAAGAGGCGAACTTTTCTTGGGATGAAGTCAGCCAAAAGGAGCTGAAGCGTAGCGCACAAACCTACGGCCAGATCATGCACGATATGCACACGTTCTGCCTCGGCAAAGGGATCCTCTATAGGAATTTCCTGCAGCCGGTCGGCTTTTATCCGC
>PXTV01000077.1:2195-6471 GCA_003022985.1 Bacteroidetes bacterium SW_11_45_7
CGCTCAGGATTTCTTATCAAACGAGAAGAAAAAGCTCTGTGATCTCTATGAACAATTCGAGCGCGAGACGCTTGGCAAGGTCTATGGTTATTCGCTAACGGGCATGTTTACAGATCAAAAAGAGGTTTACCGCGATAACTGCCACGTGTCCGGGAAAGGGCACCGTCAAATTGCCCTGGCCATTTATCAAGAGATCGAAACAGATATGCGCGAGCTGCTTTTACAAAAGCCCCGGGAATTTATGGACATAAGCATCGATTAACAGTGATCAACTGGCTATAAAGCCGCTTGTTCTAACAACTCAATTACGCAACGTGAAGAAACCCTGGCGACATTACCCTTGGTACAGTGACGCCCATACAGCAGAACACTCCGGTTACCGTACCATTGCGCCCGAAGAGGTTGAGCGTGCTGTTCTGCTAATAGGAGATACGGGCGCACCTGAAACGGATCAACCCGATATTGTTTTGCAGATGATGGCCGAACACCTTAATCAGCTTAAAGAACGGATAACGGCTGTTTTGTTGGGAGATGTGGTGTATCCGAACGGTTTGCCGCAAGAAACTTCGTTTTTACGGAAGAAAGCGGAGAAGCGCTTACAGGTGCAGATCGATGTTGTAAAGGACCATCCGGGAGCGGTTTATGTATTGCCGGGCAACCACGATTGGAACATGGGGCGCAAAAACGGCTTTGAATATGCCCAACGATTGGAAAAGTACCTTCAAGGTCACAGTGGACGGCCCGACATCTATCAGCCACCGCATAACTGCCCGGATCCGGTTGAAATCCCGGTGACCAATGACCTGACGATGATCATCCTCAATTCGCAATGGTGGGCTCAACCCGGTCCCAAGCCGGTTGGAGAGAAGGATGGGTGCCAATCGCGTTCCGGTAAAGACGCCATTGCCAAACTCAAGGAGATCCTCAACAGAACCGAAGGCCAATACAGGTTGATCGCCACACACCATCCTCTTTTTACAAACGGCCAACATGGAGGGCGTTTTCCTTTTAAACGGCACATTTTTCCTCTGACGGATGCCCACAAGCGCCTCTACATCCCGCTGCCTCTCATCGGGTCACTCTATCCCTATTACAGAAAATACATCGGGGCCAGGGAAGATATGATCGACAAGACCTACAAACGGTTCCGCGAGCAGCTCCTGCGCCTGTTCAGCGCGCATCGAAAGCTATTGTACGCAGCCGGACACGATCACAGTCTGCAATATTTCCGCAAAAACAATCACCATTACATCGTGAGTGGCTCAGGGAGCAGAACGAGCTATGTGGAAGGCGGTCATGGCGCTCACTTCACCCATGCTGAAAGGGGCTTTTTCAAACTCAGCCAACTTAAAAATGGCGAATTCTGGCTTGAGGCGTGGGAGCCCGCCAAAGATGAACAATCCGCCTACGGCCGGCTCATGTTTCAAACCAGGAACACCGCTGAACCAGATGATAAGGCCCGGACATTGGATGAAATGGGATAAGAAGCGCTTCAACTCCCGTCATAGCAGGAACCCGGCTTCAACCATGAGGAACTGCAGGATCATTGCGCCATCGAGATAAAAGAGGTAGTAAAACTCCGAACTCGTACTGTTGGTGAAGTAGATTGTGAGATAGGTGATGCCTACAGTTCCGAACAGCCCGATCAATACAGGCCATCCTCCCACAAATCCCAAAGTGAGCTGATGGACAAAACTTACCATGAAAAATCCTGCAAGCACGCTGTAAGCTAATCGCTTGGTGCTTTCGATGCCGATGGTCATGGGCAAAGTCCGGTTTTTGAGGGACTGTTGGTCATACCGCACATCGCGGATGTCAAAAGGGATGGTGATGGCAGTGATGAACAGAAAGCGTTCAGCAAAAAGAAACAGAACGTCTTGTTCCAGAAGGTTGTGGTCAAGATGAAGGACAGGCAGCATTACTGTTGTCAATGACCACACAAGGGCAATGAAGAGGTACTTGATAGCACCAAGATCGCGCAGGCGGAACTTGAGGAGAACCGGAAAAGAATAAGCGATTGTGATGATGGCAATGATGACAATCAAAACTTGTTCCTGACCGGGCAGTGGGAGAAAGATGCCGGTTGCCACAAAGAAAGCTATACCAGCTAATCCCCAGAGGATTTTGGTGTACTGGCTGATCCAAAGCTGCATGGCGGAGTTTTGAACATCCGGGCTTGCACCGGGAAACATCCGCTGCAGGATGTAGATGAACAAGGTGCCGGAGAAGATCAGTAATAACAGCGGGGAGAAAAACAGCTTACCCGAGAGCAAGCGGAACGTTGTTAGCGTAAATGCTACAGCACAGCAAGAGATGAAGATATTGCTGAAGACGGCAAAGAAACCAATATGCTTGAGCCATTGCAGCATTACAAAGCGGCAAGTTGCTAAACTTTCAGGAATCTTGCATTTTATCGATGCCATCCGGCAATCATTATTTCCATTTCAAACCATTTGTTCCTTTTTGTGTTAATGAGAAAAAAATGATGAAAAGCTACCTCATTGTAGGCGGAAGTTCCGGTATTGGCCTCTCTCTTAGCAAGAAATTAGCCGATCAAGGCCACACTGTCTATGTCGCATCGCGCACGAAGGAAGAGTTGAGTGACATTTCTAATGTGTACCACATCGAGCTGGATGTCACGAGCGACTTTCAAATCAGCGGCTTACCGGGTGAGCTTAACGGCATGGCCTATTGCCCGGGCACCATCAACCTCAAGCCCTTTCACCGGCTCAAGCAAGATGACTTTCAAAAGGATTTTGAGATCAACGTGTTAGGAGCTGTTAAACTCACGCAGCAAGTCCTGGAGGAGCTGAAAGCCGGCAACGGCAGTCTCGTTTTCTTTTCTACTGTAGCTGCTCAGGTTGGCATGTCCTTCCACGCCAGTGTTGCCGTAGCGAAAAGCGGTGTTGAGGGGCTCGCCAAGACAATTGCTGCTGAATACGCACCCACAATCAGGGCTAACGTCATCAGCCCATCCCTTACCGAAACCCCGATGGCAGAAAAAATGCTCAACACCGAGAAAAAGAAAGAGGCCTCCCAAGAGCGGCACCCCCTCAAGCGGATCGGTCAGCCAGAGGAGCAAGCTGCGATGGCGGCATTCCTGCTCTCCGATGATGCCAAATGGATCAGCGGTCAAGTCATTGGCGTTGATGGGGGGATGGCAAACTTGCGGACCTGATACCGACTCGATTGGGATCAGGTGGAATGGCCCCTTCAGGTAACAGCATGATTCTGTTCTTACGAATTCACTGTGTAACGAGGATATTATACAGAGTCAATCCCTCGCTATTTTATTGTCCAAAATGGCAATGGGCAATTTTTGGTTTTTTCTGAAATGGCATGTTGATAGCATACATCTTCTAACTTATCCTATATTTGCAATACAAGCATGTTTCCACAAGCTCAAATTGCGCCATTATGAAATCATTATTCTCATTCGCCTTATCCATTGTGCTGGCATTTGCGGCTTTTACGGCCAATGCCCGGGTTGTCTACAAAGCCGACTACGAATCCCAAGCAGATCTCTCCGTTTACGTTGCTGATTACGAATCACAGTCCGATTTAAGTGTCTATGAAGTAGATTACGAATCCAGGTCCGATGAAGACGGTTTGTGGTATTTTGCTGACTACGAATCACAAGCCGACAAATCCATCTATTTTGTAGAATATGAATCACAAGCTGATTTAGTCATTTACTTTGTGGACTACTCATCCCGGGCCGGCTGGAACGAGGAGTCCAAAAAGCATCTACTCCGTTAAACTGCTTTCGGTACATCATGAAATTGGTAACAAAACCATTTGCAGGGCTTTGACCTTCCCGCCCCAATAGTTGACGCTTTTGTAAATAAACAACTCGCACGCGACATGGTCGCGCACGAGTTAGTATGAGTCATTAGCGCTTAGTGATCACTCGATAAACTTGAAGTTGAAATCCGTCTTGAAATTGACCACCGCTTGGTACATCAGGTTGATGGTGTGCTCCACATCATCAATAGCAATTGATTCCACCGTTGTGTGCATGTAGCGCAAAGGCAGGGAAATCAAAGCAGAGGGCACGCCCCCATTGGAAAAGGCAAAGTTATCCGTGTCGGTGCCTGTATTGCGCCCTTCAGCGCCATGCTGAAAGGGGATATCTTCTTTTTTGGCCGTTTCGATGAGCCAGTCCAGCAGCTTGTTGTGAATGGCCGGCCCAATTGTCAAGGCAGGTCCTTTTCCCGCTGCAAACTCTCCCTCGCTCTTCTTATCGATCATGGGAGTCGTGGTGTCGTGGCACACA
>PXTV01000078.1 GCA_003022985.1 Bacteroidetes bacterium SW_11_45_7
GGAGCGAACCGCCTTGGTGCATCGGCACTTATGCAGGGGTTATCCGATGGCTACTTTGTATTGCCTATGACCATTGGCAATTACCTATCAGCTGAGATCAAGACGCCAGTGCCTGATACCAAGGATAAGGCATTTGATGATGCTGAAAAGAATGTCCAGGAGCGCCTGGACAAGATATTATCCATCAAGGGCTCGAAAACAGTGGATTACTATCACAAACAACTCGGTGACATCATGTGGAACTATTGCGGGATGTCCCGCAATCGGGAAGGGCTTGAAAAAGCTAAGAATATGGTCAAAGAGTTACGTGAGGATTTCTGGCAGAATGTAAAAGTGCCCGGTTCCACCAACGAAATGAATGGAGAGCTCGAAAAAGCCGGGCGTGTTGCCGACTTCCTTGAACTCGGTGAGTTGATTGCAGTTGATGCACTGAACAGGTATGAATCTTGTGGCGGGCACTTCCGCGAAGAATATCAAACCGAGGAAGGCGAAGCTCTGCGCGATGACGAAGGCCACCAATTTGTATCAGCCTGGGAGTTTAAAGGGGAAGACAATGACCCCGAATTGCATAAAGAGCCGCTTGAATTTGATATTGTGAAACCGACAACCAGAAGTTATAAGTAACTGTTAACTAACTGGGGGAACCAGGTAATGTCAATTAGCAAATAGATCATTAGGGTTTCATGAGTAATAACTCATTTCCAATTGACTAAACCCGATTCCAAATTTATTTCTTATGATTAAGAGCAAGGTGGAGGATGGAAGCACTAAGGGAATAGACATGATTTAAATACACGCTTATGAAGCTTACATTAAAAGTTTGGCGCCAGAAGAGCAAGGATGCTGAGGGGAAGTTTGAAACGTATCAGATCGATGAGGTCGATCCGGACATGTCTTTTTTGGAGATGATGGACGTATTAAACCAACAATTGATCGAGAATGATCAAGAACCGGTTGCATTTGACCACGATTGTAGAGAGGGTATCTGCGGCAGTTGCAGCATGTACATAAACGGCCGCCCTCATGGCCCCAATAAGCTGACGGCTACGTGTCAGCTCCACATGCGCCACTTCAACGATGGCGACACAATTGTTGTTGAGCCCTGGCGTGCCACTGCATTTCCCGTCATTAAGGATCTTGTCACCGATCGCTCTGCTTTTGACCGTATTGTGGAGGCGGGCGGCTATGTTTCTGTCAATACCGGAGCTCCTCAGGACGCCAATTCAATCCCCACCAAGAAAGAAGACGCTGATGAGGCGTTTGATGCGGCTACATGCATAGGTTGTGGTGCCTGTGTAGCTGCTTGCAAGAATGGCTCTGCTGCCTTGTTTGTGAGTGCTAAAATTGCCCATCTCGCCAATCTTCCGCAAGGCGAACCTGAAAGAGATAAACGAGTAATGAATATGGTGGCTCAAATGGACGAAGAGCAGTTCGGCTCCTGCACGTTTACTCAGGCCTGTCAGGCCGAATGTCCTAAAGGCATATCAGTTGATAACATTGCCAGGATGAATAGCGAGTACTGGAAAGCGAAATGGTTTTCGAGCAAAGACTAAGACAACCAAAGCGATCATCAAAGCAGGGCAACAACCCCGGATCAGGTAAAAACTTCATCGAGCCGAATTCATTCAAAAAAAAGCGGCTCATCGTTAGTTTGCATCCGGTTTTTAACGGTTCAGCTGTTTTAGGCTCCCCCCTCCCATTCTATTTCGCAACACCTGAAACGCAACCATTGACTCGTTGTGTTCGTTTCAATCCTTAGGCAGCTTCACAATTGAAAACCAAAATCTTACAATGTTCTGGACTACATTGTTGAAATCATCAAATTCAACCGGCTTGGTAATATAACAATTGGCGTGGAGGTTGTAGCTTTTTGAAATGTCGAATTCAGCTTCGGAAGATGTTATAATGACGACAGGGATATGCTTAAGTCCGTCATTGTCCTTTATAATTTCCAAAACCTCCAGTCCGTTTTTCTTGGGCAGGTTTAAATCCAACAAAATCAAATCCGGCTTAGGTGAACTCGCATATTCACTCTTGCCATTCAGATAACCTATAGCTTGTTCACCATCAACAGCAACATTCACATTGGTAGGTATATCACTTTCTTTAAGAGCTTCTTGTGTTAACCGTACATCGCCAGGATTATCCTCTACCAATAGGATTTCAAAGGGTTTTTGATCTGCATCAGTCAATTTATCACTCATTTATCAATGGTAAAATGGAAGGTTGTCCCTTTTCCTATTTCAGAGCTAACCCACATTTCACCACCATGTCGTTCCACAATTTTATTACATATAGCAAGCCCTACACCTGTTCCCTCGTAATCCTTACGACTGTGGAGGCGCTGGAAGATGGTAAAGATACGTTCAAAATGCGTCTTTTCAATACCCATGCCGTTATCAGTTACAGTGAACAACCACTTGCTGCCTTTACTCTCAGCCGATATATTGATTTCCAACGGCTCATCTCTCCTGAACTTGATGGCATTGTTGATCAAATTCTGAAACAGGCTAACAAACTGCGCCTGGTCCACTTGAATTGTAGGGAGATTATTAGCATGAATCGCTGCCCCACTTTCAAGAATCATTTGCTCTACATTCTTTTTTGCAACTTCCACAACCTGGCGCCCCTCCACATTAGTAAACGGTTCCCCTTTGCGGTCAACCCGGGAATATTCCAACAGATCATTGATAAGTTCCTGCATCCGTGAAACCCCATCAACTGCAAAATTCATGAAGTCATGGATATCCTGGTCCTCACTATGTTCCAATCGTTTTTGAATAAGTTTCACATAGCTATTAACCATGCGAAGCGGTTCACGCAAATCATGCGAAGCAGCATAAGCGAACATTTCAAGCTCGGAATTGGACCTTTTGAGTTCTTCCGTCTGCCGTTCCAGTTCGAGCTGGGCATTTTTGAGCTCAGACACATCAAGGAAAATAAGCATCCCTGCAAACGTTTCACCTTGCTCCGATGTAACAGGTAATAAGTGAATATAATAGTGGGTATCATCGGCAAATCTGTACTCAATTACATTCTCCTCACCCTCAAGAGCAGCTCTGTGAAGGGGTTTTAGCTTATCCACCAAGTGTTTATCAAACACCTGTTCAATGTTATATCCGGTAATCTTTTCATTGTCCAAACCGATCTTACTTAAAGAAGCCCCTTCAACAACCTTGTAAACCAAATCGTCATCGAACAATAATACTGTGGAATAGGGAATATTACTGGCCAGTGTGCGGTAAAGTTCCTGGCTTTCAAGTAATGACAGCTCGGTACGCTTCCTGGTCAAGGCATTAGCGAAAATCTGGCTCACAATATTGAGCAAAGGACGGGAGCCGTCTGACCAAAATATTTGCTTCTCGGTGCTCCCAACTACAAGAGAGCCGATGAGCCGGTTCTGAAAGCGTACCGGCAACATAATAAACGACTGGATATCGAGTTGCCGGGCAACGCTACGGATATTTGCCCCCTCATCCGGCAGTTGATCTACATCACTATAGGCAATGTATTCCCCTTTTTTCAAGTTTCTATTGGAGAATTTGTACTCTTCAAGTGGTAGGTTTTGGAAGGGAGAAGAATCCAGGTTTTCTATGCCTTGATGATATCGATGGGATAGGGAGAACGTTTTGCTATCCTGATCATAGGTAAACATAAGACCCGCTTCAACGCCCAACATATCAGCTTATTGTAATAAATTCGGTGGAAATCTGGGTCACAAGGTTTTCGAACTCTACCTTGTAGTTCAACTGTGTTTCGGTATTCTTGCGTTCAAGGGCATTTGAAAACACCTGGCCCATGATACTAAACAGTGTGAGATTTTCCGCACTCCAGTAGTGTTGTCTGGATGTTGAGGCAAATGTCAGATAACCTGTAAACTCGTTTTTGATATATAGGGGGATTGTGACAAGAGACTTGATGCCCAATTTTTCTAAATAACGCTTTTCCACCCGTGCCTCACCTTCCATATCTTCTACTGATGGAATGTGGATGAGCCCTCTTTCCTCCACCTTGCTACTCAACCACTGAAAATGCGATGCATTAACACCTTTATTTTTAAATGCTGCAAATGGATCATGATCACCCTCTTTATACCATTTTAGAATACGGAAAGTGTCGTTTTCAATACTCGTTATAAAAGCAAAATCAAGATCAGTTTCACGACAAATAGATTGGAGAGCTTGATGAATCGAATGGTCAATATCGTCTAATTCCACATTAATCAAGTCCAGCGAAATCTGAGAGATCGTCTCTTCAAGCTTCAATTGATTACGAAGCGCCTCTTCAGTCTCTTTGCGTTCTGTAATATCAATAGCTATAGTGAGAATTTGTTGGGGGTCTTCCTCCAATTCGGACAGTATAGGTGATTTGGTAGTAAAAAACCAACGCCTATCACCTGTTTCGGCATCTATCAAGGGTTCTTCTTGCGCTACAATAGGGTCCTCATTTTGGGAAATTTGCACCTGGGCTTCAATATTTTGCCACCTTTTAGTCAGTATATCATATACATTTTGATTGTCAAGCTCATCTCTTTTTACTTCGTATTCTTTTTCAAAAGCCTTGTTGACCAACGTGATGGTACCTTCGGTGTCAGTAACGTAAATAATATTGGGATTGGCATCGATTACATCGCGTAAGAAGGTCCTTTGTCTATTAACGGCATGCTCAGCTTGTTTAAGTGCTGTAATATCTCTGCCCACCGACTGGTACTCAGTAAAATCGCCCATACTGTTAAAGATGGCCCTGTTCATCCACAGCTGCCAATGTGTTTCGCCATTTTCATCCTGATATTTCCTTTCATAGGAGGACACGGGATTCGCTGGCGTTAATTGGTTGATGTGCTCTATAAAATGCTGGTATTCTTCCTCATTGAATTCATTGAGTAGATTGGTGCCAATAATATCTTCCCGCGCAAGATTGAAATAGCGACAATAAGCCTCGTTTGCAAATGTGATCACGCCATCATGGAGAAAGCGGCAGATCATTTCTGTCTGATCCTCCACAACGGCCCTGTATTTTTCCTCGCTCTCCTTTAGTAGTTTTTCAGCACGCTTGCGTTTTGTAATGTCTGTTCCTATAATATTAACGAGCCATTGATCCGGGATCGGTACCACCTTCAGATCGTAAATTGTATTCTCGCACTCAACCTCGTATTCTCTTACATTTCCTTCATCCAAACTTTTTCTCACAACCTTTTGCCAAACCTCTGGCAATTGTCCTTCTTGTTGTGTATGCCATTTTTTCAATAACAATTCACTTGCCGGATTGGCATATTCGATCTCACCCTGTGGACTTACCCGAAGGATAGGGCCGGGGTTGAGCTCTGCTATACGAGCAAGATTTCTCGTTTCAGAAATATCCCGCGCCACTACATAAACATACTGAATGCGTCCTTGATCGTCTTTCTCAGCCATGACCACCTGCGACACACGTATCCATTTCCCCTCCGCATCCACAAGTGTTACCTCGCCTTCCCAGCTACCTTTTTCTTTCAAAGCCGGAACAATGTCATCGGTATAAACAGAGATGTCTTGGTAAGCAACCCTGTCGTAGATATTGATTTTCGATATATCTTCATCGGGACCTAGCCTCAGCTTTTGACGGGAAGCCTCGTTGAGGAAAATGGGGCGACCTTCACGATCACCGATGCCGATATAGTCAGGGGTGGAAGCAACCAACTTCCGGAGGCGCATGTTCTCTGTTGAAACTTGCTTCTCTTTGGTGACATCTGTAAAGAGACCCATAACCCCCATCACTTCCTCATTATCGTCAAATATAGGCGAGGCGCTTATCCGGAGCCAATAATCGTTGCCATCCTGGCCTGTAAAAAGGATGTCATAGACTTCAGGTTCTCCTTTGAGCCGCCTTTGTAGCTTTTGTTGCAACTCTTCCTGCGAGATATTGCGGATGGACAGTAATTCATAAAGCGACCTCCCCTCAAGTTGATCTTTTGTCAGCCCTGTTAGCTGCGTAAAACTTTTATTGATGAATTGGACTTCGCCATGGATATTTGTATAAAGCACCCCTTCGTTCATGCGCTCCACAAGATTGCGGTAGTTCCGCTCGCTTTCCCTTAGCCTTTCTTCAGCTTCAACCTGGTCAGTGATATCGGAAAGAATGGCAATAGAGCCGGAGGTGTTCCCTTCATGGTCGAGAATTGGTTGAGCAATCACCGAAAAATAGATAGGCGATCCATCTTTCGCCAGGATTTTCTGAGTATATGTATCCGCTTTACCCGATTTCCGCTCCTCCGCTTTTTGAGCCATTTTAGCACGATCCTGTTCTTCAAGGATGGCCAATTCCTGGGCCTTTGAGCCAATTAGCTCATCTTCGGCAAACCCGAGTTTTCGTTGGAGACTGGCATTGACTGCCTGTAGGGTTCCTTCGCTGTCAAATTGAGCAAACCCTTCATTCATGTGGTTAAGGATGGAAAAATAAAAGTCCTTTTTCTTCTTTTCTTCCCGTTCATTCTTAACTTGAGTAGTAACATCGTAAAAGGAAATCATGCCCCCTGTGAGGTCACCATTATCATCATATATAGGCCTGCCGTTCACCTTCATATAAGCCCCGGATGATATCACTTGGTTTTGAACAAAGATCATTTTGTTATAGGTCTCAATGCCCTCAGTGGCTTTTTTCAGCGGTAATTCGTCAGGCTGTAATAGCCGAAACGTTTCGGGATCATAAAGGCCAACCTCCTCATTTCTTATATCAACTTCTGCATCAACACTGGGCTTCCCTAAATATAATGAGGCTCTGTTATTGATATAGAGGATATCGCCCGCCTTATCTGCAATAATGACGCCCTCATCAATGTTCTCAAGAATAGAGGCAAATCCGAGGTTGCCAAGATGCTCCTCTGTTTTGTCAAGTTTAATGCCTTGTTTCTCCTCTTTTGCTCCTTTTGTTGTCATAATGATTTATTCAAACGGGTAACGTAAAATGAAATCTTTTGGATGTCAAGTTTAATTATGTAAAATACCGGAACTTAATAGCTCAACCATCTGACATGATAGTATATCATATCCTTAATGCTTCGTATAAGCTACTTAGCCGGCATTGTTGAATTGTCAGGTATAAATAACCTGTGATCGTTCAACCATTGATCCAATTGATGGCTGAGATCAAATACATTGGCACAACCTGCTATCAACAATTCTGACAGGTCCCATAATCTCAATTGACAATGCTCACATGCCAATGAACAAGCGTAAAATGTAAGAAAATCCTGTTTGCCTTCAACTTCTATGCCCGTAAAGCCATAAAGTTGGGCCTGGCTGTGACAAGATGGACATTGATGATGATAAATGTTCCAACTGTCCCGGGGCCAAACGGGAAATGGTACAGGGTATTTCTCAGGATTCTGAAGTGCTTGTTCAACCCTTTTAACCCTTTGTTCAGGATATTCATTTCGTAAAAATTGTTGATCTTGATCAGTAAGTTGATAGCTGTTAGGAGGTAAAATTCCTTCATCAATAAGGAAAGTAAGCATATCTAAGGTCAAAAAGCTTAATTTGTCACGAATGGTTGCACTATGTTGAAAGTTTTGCCTGTCTTTTGATTGGTTTTGATATGTTTTCAGTAATTGCCAGTAGGGCTTAAGCTCGTGTTTTTTGGGGGGATGCATGTTTTCAAAAAGCCGTATGCCTTCATCCAGTGTAATATAAGAGTAATGATTGGCTTGCATTTTGAGCTCCTCTTCCCGGGGCACAGTCAAGTTTCCTTTCAAATCGGATTGCGCCATCGCTAACCGCCACTCTACAGTTAAATTGCCGAATACCAAGAGGGGCGATTTTTGGCAAGCCACATAATTGATCAAACCTTTAAGTGTACGGACAAAACAGTCACATGCGGCCGTATGTTGTTCTTGGTTGTTATTGTTACGGCCAGCGTGAAATGCTTCCATTCCCTGAGTGTATGGTATTGTCACATACCCAACCTGTAAACTTGCAATTGGTAAAATCTAGTAAAATTCGCTTGTACACTTGATGCATGCAGTTTCCTATCGAAGACAGGGCTAAAATTTTTGCGAATCTTCTTACTTTTATTGATGAATTGACAAAACGTATAGCGCATGACGCCATTACCCGGTAATAACGTCAATGACCAACAATTGATCTATACACCTGGCACTACTGTCGATGAACAGGGCGTCCACGACCGCTTAGACCGCATTCTGACGAGAAGTATTAAGAAGGAAGCGAAAGTTGAAGGGCTTAAGCTCGTGTTAAGCATGATCGACCTGACAACACTGGAAGGGAGCGACACGGCAGGCAAGGTGCGCCAGCTTTGCTACAAAGCAGCCCATCTCCATGCACCCTTAGCGGATTTGCCTCCGGTGGGTGCAGTTTGTGTTTATCCAACATTAGTGCCCGTTGCTCAAGAAGCACTCCAAGGCACAGATGTTCATGTGGCATCGGTTGCAACAGGCTTTCCAAGCGGCTTAACATCTCGCAAAGTGAAGATTGACGAAACGAAGTACGCGGTCGAGCAGGGAGCCGATGAAGTGGATATGGTCATTTCGCGCAACAAGTTCCTGGCGGGCGACTACAACTACGTGTATGACGAAATCGCTGCGGTGAAAGAGGCCTGTGGTGATGCGCACCTGAAAGTGATCCTCGAGACGGGCGAGCTAAGCACGCTCGACAACGTGCGCAAAGCCAGTGAAATAGCGATGCTGGCTGGTGCTGATTTCATCAAAACATCCACAGGCAAGGTGAAGCCGGCAGCCACATTTCCGGTTGTGCTCACCATGCTGGAAGCCATCCGCGATCACTATTACAAAACGGGCACCAAAATCGGCATGAAGCCGGCCGGAGGGATTAAGACAGCGAAAGACGCCCTGCGGCTGCTGGTGATGATCAAGGAGACGCTGGGCGAGGATTGGCTCAACCCGGAGCTCTTTCGCATTGGCGCCAGTTCACTGGCCAATGACGTCCTCATGCAGATCGAGAAGGAGCGAACGGGAGCGTATCAATCGCTCGATTATTTTTCAAAGGATTGATCTTTTGAATATTGCATCACCGAGTTTCTCGATTGTTAGTGATCGGGAAAGTTGTCAAGTGAAATATTTTTGTTATTAATATTGGTGTTTTTTAAAAAAGCACCCGGATTATGACTAAAGAAGCTTTGATTAACAAAACCTTGCAAACCCTTTCCAAACTTCCTCAGGAAAAAATCAAGGAAGTGAATGACTTTGCAGGCTATATCCTCAAGAAACACGATGAGGAGGTTCTTCAAAAGGGGATTGAGCATTTGACCAGCAACTCCAAAGCATTCGAATTTTTGAAGGAAGAAGAGGACTTGTATTTTGAAGATGATCTGAAAGAAAAGTTCTAATGGAATTGATTCCGCACTAACGCTAAGAACGCCAAAATAGTAAGATATGGCTGCCAAATCGAAAAAGACCAAAAAATCTGAGAAAGTCGGTGGTAACGGAAAAGCAAAGGCAACAACGAGCAGTAAGAAGCAGCAACGGCCACAACTCAACTTCAATACGAGCTGGGACTATGCGCCAGCGCCTGAAAAGACCAACCACATCGACCTGCAAAATACCTATAACCATTTCATTGGCGGCAAGTTCGAGGCTCCGGAGAAAGGGAACTACATGGCTACACACAATCCGGCTACAGAGGAGAAGCTGGCTGATGTGGCAAATGGTACGAAAGAGGATGTTCACAAAGCTGTACAAGCTGCGCATGAGGGGTACGATAAATACTGGCGCAAAATGCGGCCGAAAGACCGCGCCAAGTACGTCTTCCGCATTGCGCGCCTGATCCAGGAGCGAGCGCGCGAGTTCTCCGTAGTGGAGACGCTCGACAATGGCAAGCCCATCCGCGAAACGCGCGACATGGATATCCCCGTGTCGGCTTCGTGGTATTTTCACTATGCCGGCTGGGCCGATAAGCTCAAGTACGCCTTCACCGGCCATGATCCCGAGCCGGTTGGCGTTTGCGGCCAGATCATCCCGTGGAACTTCCCCTTCATGATGGCCGCGTGGAAATTAGCGCCAGCGCTTGCCTGCGGCAACACAACGGTCCTGAAGCCGGCCGAGACAACTCCGCTTACAGCCCTGAAGCTGGCCGAGCTCATCCGGGAAGCTGACCTGCCGCCTGGCGTTGTCAATATCGTCACAGGGGCAGGCGATACCGGCTCTTCACTTTTTCAGCATCCCGACATCCGCAAACTCGCCTTCACGGGCTCCACGGAAGTCGGTAAGCTCATCCAGAAGGAAGCGGCCGGCACAGATAAAGATCTTACGCTGGAGCTGGGCGGTAAGGCAGCCCATCTTATTTTTGACGATGCACCTCTCGACCAGGCCGTGGAAGGGATCGTCA
>PXTV01000079.1 GCA_003022985.1 Bacteroidetes bacterium SW_11_45_7
CCTTCCGGCTGGCAGGCACAGCCTTCCGGCTGGCAGGGATTCCTCTAAGGCTGCAATAGAAATTAGAAGCCGCCTTTCCATAATGGCGGCTTTTTTATGCTTGCTTTCCCGTGACAAGAAAGCCAAATTCACCTCAAAGGCTTTCACCGTTTCTTCCTGAACAGCTTGAAGCCGAGATAGATCAGGCCAGCCAGGACGAACAACATCCACAAATGGCTGATGAGCAAGACCAGCCGCAAAAATATAGTCCACCCTTTAGCAAAAGCATTGCCCAATGATTCAAAAAACTGGAGGGAGGCGCCAGTGTTCTGATAGAAGTTGATGCGTAAGGTGCTATAGTTGACGCGCTGCTGAAGATGGCGCAAGCGCCTTTCAACGGACTCGATCTCTTCCCGCACCTTACTTAATTTTTCTTCGATGGCCAACATATCCTCAACGGCTTCAGCTTCATCCAGGAGCTGACGGTAGCGCTCCTCCAGCTCCTTTTTGTTCTTGAGACGGGCAGCGATATCGATGTACTGCTCGGTTTGATCCTTGGTGGTGATCTGTTTCCTGTCCACCTCGTAGGCATGTTTGGTAACTGCATCCACGTAGGCATCAAAACGTGCCGATGGCACTTTCACCTCAATATCGTAATCGATGCGATCGGCTGAGCTACGCTTATCCTTTTGTTGCACATAGGCATTGAACGATTCCGTAAGTTGTTGAATATGGCTTTCTGACGAATCGACATTCTTCGTTTCAAATACCAATTCCCCCGTTTTAATGCCTCAGCCTCCTTTTGCTTCATTGAAGAGGTTGCTTCTTGGGGAGGAGCCGATCTTTCTTGCCGGGAACATCCTTCAAATACCAAACACAGGACTAAAACAATGCTTGCCAAGCCTTTTTTATACATAATGGACCGTTTGCTTCAGTGATCTAATGAGTAAGAAACTGAATATACAAAATTTTAACAGTACTTGACACTATGATTGAAGATACTGCAAAGCCCGATGTCTTTGATGACGACCGGTAAAACAAGAAGGGCGAATAGTTTCTACTTATTGGCGAGCTGGCCGCAAGCAGCATCGATATCCTTGCCCCTGCTGCGCCTTACTTTGGCCACAATGTCGTGATCCTCCAAATACCCGATAAACTGCTCGCGCTGCTCAGTTTCAGCTTTTGAAAAGGGCAGCCCATCCACGTTATTGTACTCGATTACATTAACCAAAGCCGGCACGCGTTGGCAGAGCTTCACAAGGTCACGCGCATCATCCATTGTATCATTGTAGCGGTCGAAGAGGATGTATTCGAACGTGAGTTTATTGCCGGTGCACCGGTAGAAGTAGTTGAGAGCATCCACCAGCGTGTCGATATCGTTGGTATTGTTAATGGCCATGATCTCGCTGCGCTTGTCATTGGTGGGCGCATGAAGCGACAAAGCGAGGTTAAAGCGGACATTGTCATCGCCAAGCTGGCGGATCATCTTGGCAATACCCACCGTGGAGACCGTGATCCGCTTGGGTGACATATTGAGGCCGTTTTCAGCGGTAAGGCGGTCAACGCTGGCCAGCACGTTCTTGTAGTTGAGCAGCGGCTCGCCCATGCCCATGTAGACGATATTGGTGAGCGGATGATTGTATTGCGCAAGCGACTCGTTGCTGATAAGCACCACCTGATCGTAGATCTCGGCACAGGTAAGGTTGCGCTTAAGGTCGAGCAGTCCGGTGGCGCAGAAGTTGCAACTCAGAGAGCAACCGATCTGCGAGGAAATACAGGCCGTCCAGCGCTCTTCTGTGGGAATGAGGACGCCCTCCACATTGTGCCCGTCATGCAATTTGAATTTGAACTTGATGGTGCCGTCCTGGCTTTGCTGCTTGTCATCAATGACAACCGGCTTGATGGTATAGTAATCCTTGAGTGTGTCCCGCAGTGACTTTGAGAGATTCGTCATCTCATCAAAGGAGGTACAGCTCTTTTCCCATAGCCACTCGTAGATCTGCTGAGCCCTGAACGGACGCTCGCCAAGCTGCTCGATCTCGGCTTGGAGCTGGTCGAGGGAGAGCTTACGGATGTCGGTTTGAGTTTCGGTGATTCCCATCAGAGTAAAAACCATTGAAGAATAAAAACAGGGTTTCGTTTGAGTACTTGAATACCTCCCTATTTATAGTTTTTGTAAAAAAATGATCAAGTTCCAAGTAACCAACCCTTATACCTTCCTAATAAACATAAAGAGAGTGGAGGATGTTCCTTGTATGTGTCCCGGCAAATAGCAACAAAACAGCATCAAAACGGTTAATTTCGCAATTGGATTTATGTGGGCCACAAAGGCATGAAGCCACAAAGAAAATATTATTTAATACCACGTGGTTTTTTACTTTTTCACCTCGTGTCTTTGTGTCTCCCGATGTCAAGCATCGGGAGTGGCAAAAGGTTGTTTATGAGACGAATTACGGCTGATTATGTCTTTACGGCCGATACGCCACCTCTGAAGGATGGTGTAGTGGTTTTAAACGATGATGGCCTGGTGCTGGCCATTGAGCACAAGAGCGATTTTGATCCCGCGGAGCTCGAGGAATACAACGGCTTTTTGGTGCCCGGCTTTGTGAACAGCCACTGCCATCTGGAACTGTCCCACATGCAGAACGTCATGTCGCCAGGTACGGGACTGATCCCTTTCATCAAGGGCGTTTTAGGTAAGCGGGATGCAACGAATGAGGAAATTCTGGACGCCATAGCCAAGCGTGAACAGGAAATGATCGAGGCGGGCATTGTGGCAGTGGGCGATATTGCCAATGTGAGCGACAGCTTTGCCCAAAAAGCCCGGGGCAATCTTGCTTACTACACTTTTGTGGAGCTGTTCGATTTGCTGAATCCGAAAGAAGCGCAGAAGTCGTTTGATCAGGGGAAGCAACTGTACGATGAGCTGCTGGAAAAAGGGCTCAAAGCCGCAATGGCCCCACACGCCCCCTACTCGGTCTCACCTGAGCTCTTCAAGCTTGTGGATGCTTTCAATGCCAGGAACAAGGGCCTCACCTCCATCCACAACCAGGAAACGCCTGAGGAGAACGAGTTCATGGCAAAAAAGGAAGGCGCCTTCAATGCATTTTACAACGATATGGGCATCGATATATCCGCCTTTGAACCCACGGGTGAACGTGCCATCAACACGGCTATCCGCTATATTGCGCAAACGCCCAAAGCCATTTTTGTGCACAACACCATGACGGAAGAGGAAGATATCAGGCAAACGAGAAAAGGCGGGCCGCAAATCTACTGGTGCTCCTGTCCCAACGCCAATCTGTACATCGAAAACCGGCTGCCGGATTACCAAGCTTTCATCAACAACAACTGCACCATGATCCTTGGTACAGATAGTATTGCTTCAAACTGGCAGCTATCGATCCCGGAAGAGATGAAAGCCATCCACAAGCACTACCCCGACATCACCACCGAGATGCTAGTCAAGTGGGGCACTTATAACGGGGCCGAAGCGCTTGGATTCGAGGAGCGGCTGGGCAGCATTACCCCTGGTAAAACGCCTGGCGTGAACCTGATTGAAAACGCGGACATCGAAGGGCGCAAGCTGACGGAGGAAGCGAGTGTGAGGAAGTTGATCTAAGATGTAAAATATAAGATTTAAGATTGGCTCGCTGACACTTCTGAGCGATTTGGTTTAATATTAGATTTTATGTCTTAAATTTTAAATGCTCTCAGATGAGGGCAATTAGGTCAAACCTTCTTCCGCACACAAATTCAAAGGCGTAACTTTGCATCTATAACAATCCCTCTCCGTAGCTCAGCTGGTAGAGCAACTGACTCTTAATCAGTGGGTCGGAGGTTCGAATCCTCCCGGGGAGACTGCCACAATAAAGGGTTTAAGCTTCTTTGCAAGCTGGGTCCCTTTTTTATTTGCACCCATTTTTGCTCCTACCAGGTGTTAGTTTTTTCCTTTTTCAGTTGGTGATTGCAAAATGATTTATCTAACATCAACACGCAAACTTATTGCCCCAATTATTGGTGATAATTGGCCAATTACAACTAATACATATTAAGTGGATGAAAATAAAAATCTTCCTTAACAAAAATTTAAGAAAATACGAGTTGTAAAGACTTCTGCAGCGAAGTTAATAGAAAAGATTTTTACAGATTGAAGCTCCACAATCATTTTTGACCCCACACCACTTAATTGATTTTAAAGCCCTGACATGAGCTTCTTAATAACTCCTAATAACTTGAAGAACTTTAGCTGTACTTGTTGCTGTCATGAAGGGAAATAGCAGAAGAATTTTACAAAATCTCAAAAAAATTAGCTCATCTTTTTGGTGACTCCAGTGAAACTGTTTAACTTTAAACTTTACGAAATACGTAATTATATTCACAAATAACTTTTTACTATGGCTAATCAAGCGATTGTCCGCAACACAAAAGATTTCGTAAAGGGCAAAGTGCTCCTGCAAAAAATCACCTATATGATTTCTTTAATGGAAGAAAGGCCGAAGGCTAAGAGGTTTTTGCCAATACCTTCCCTCTCAGGGAGCTTATTCATTGTTGCTTCTTTGATGTTTGTGATTTTTGTGACAAAACAAGCGAATTCTCTTCCCCAACAATCGGTTTGTGACACCCTCCGCACGCAAACGCCTGGCGGCTGGGGAGCTGCACCTGCTGGCAATAACCCGGGCACTTATCTGCACAACAACTTTGCTGCCGCTTTCCCCAATGGGTTGCACGTTGGTTGCAACGATTCATTGGTTCTCACCTCAGCTCAATCGGTAACAGACTTCCTGCCATCAGGTGGCTCCCCTTCAACATTGCCATCAGGAACCTTAACGAACCCCACTTCTCATAGCAATACACTTGCAGGGCATGTGGTAACATTGAAACTAAGTATCACCTTTGACAAGTACGACCCGGGTTTCGGTTCATCCCCCATCAATCTCGAGGATTTAACTGTCACTCAAGGCACTTTTGCGGGTTGGACTGTTTCACAGGTATTTGCCGAAGCGAACAAGGCGCTTGGTGGCTGCAATTCTT
>PXTV01000080.1 GCA_003022985.1 Bacteroidetes bacterium SW_11_45_7
CTTACCCTTGTCTTTGACAATTCCAAAACGGTTAGCATATCCATAGATGGCTCTCAACCCATTGGCGCTACAGTAGACACCCTGAGCGAGGATTTGAAGACCTCCTTTAATGTCAAATCCGGCATACGCATCACAGAAATTGAAGATGGGATTTTAAAGGATGCGGAACTCGCCAAGGGTTACATCATCAAAAATGTCAACGGTGGTGAAATATTGACAGTCAAGGCTTTTGAGGATTCGCTTCAAACTGAAGGCGATAAAAAAATTAGTATGGATGTGGTATCGCCCGGCTTAGGGGTAGATATGGAGCAGACCTTCTCCAATGTCCAAACTGCCATTTCCAATAGTTTTGGCTGGCTGTTCGTCATTGCAGTCAATATCTTTCTTGTTTTTATGTTGTATATCGGTTTGTCCAAGCTTGGCTCTATCCGGCTTGGCGGCAAGGATGCCAAACCCGAATTCAGCACCATGGCCTGGTTTTCTATGCTCTTTAGTGCGGGGATGGGGATTGGCATTTTATTTTGGAGTGTGGCAGAGCCGGTTTATTTTTTCAATATTAGCCCACCCCAGGGAGAGGGGGGAACCCCCGGAGCTGCTCAACGATCAATGGATTTTGCTTATCTCCACTGGGGCTTGCATGCATGGGGCATTTATGCGCTTGTTGGGATGGCACTTGCTTTCTTTGCTTTCAACAGGAAGCTTCCATTATCCATCCGTTCGGTGTTTTACCCTGTATTCGGTAAACGAATTCACGGCCCATTAGGTGATGGGATCGATACGTTAGCTGTGCTGGCCGATCTTTTCGGATTGGCAACATCGCTCGGCTTAGGTGTAACGCAGATCAGTGCCGGCTTTTCCTATCTATTCGGTATTGGTGACACTATCGTTACCCAGGTAACGCTCATCATCGTGATTACATTAGCCGCCACGGTATCGGTTATTCTCGGCATCGACAAAGGAGTAAAATTCCTGAGTGAATGGAATGTTCGTATTGGGGCTGTTTTTCTCATATTCATGATCATTGTAGGACCCACCATTTTCATTTTTGATTCGTTTGTGCAAAATACAGGTAGTTATGTGCAGCAGTTCATTAACATGGGCTTTTGGACAGAAAGCTACAACCAATCGAACTGGCAAAACAGCGTACGGTCCGCGAATTCGTCTTTGGCGTGCTCCTCGTACCCTCCATTATTACGTTCCTGTGGCTGTCGGCATTTGGCGGATCAGCCATTTACCTTGAATTGAACCAAATTGCAAATGTGTCCAATGCGGTTCAGGACAATGTGGCAGTGGCCCTTTTCGAGTTATTGGGCAACTTCCCATTAGCAACGGTCTCTTCGTTTATTGGCGTGCTACTTGTAATGAGTTTCTTCGTAACCTCATCCGACTCGGGTTCGCTTGTAATCGATAGTCTTACGTCCGGTGGCAAGATCGATGCACCTGTTGGCCAACGCATCTTTTGGGCTAATACAGAAGGTGCTGTTGCTGCCGTATTACTGATTGGCGGGGGCTTAGGAGCACTTCAAACAGCCACTATAACCACCGGATTACCTTTTACGTTCGTGCTGTTATTGATGTGCTATAGCCTTTACAAAGGGCTCAACCAAGAGCATGCTGAAAAGGTTGAATTACAAAAGACAAAAGAGCGGAAATCTTACGAACGATATCTGAGCGAATTATTGAAGAAGCAACGCGGTGCTAAAAACCAGTAATCGTGTACCAAGCTCGCTAAAACACTACTAAAACCGGCATAGACAAGTTGTCAATTTTTTATATTAACAATGGGAGGATGCTTTAGAAAGCCTAACTAAAAAAACCAATTATGACGGATTATTCCTTCAAAAACATCATTGTCTGCCTCGATCTCGCCAGTTTAGACGAACTGCTGATTAAGTACACCGCTTATTTAGCAGAGCACATGGGTGTGGAGCGCATTAATTTCGTGCATGTCATCGAAACAGATGATATGCCCCGAGAAATGATTGAAGAAATGTTTCCTGATCTCGAGGAACCCATTGAAAATGTCATCAAGCGGGACCTTGAGGAAAAGGTTGATCAGAATATGGACAGGGCCAAGAGCCCTGCCCAGGTTGATCTTACACTAAAAGAAGGTAATGCTACCGATACCATCCTGAATCTTGCCGAACAAAGCAAGGCGGATTTGCTTCTTTTGGGCAAAAAAGTTGGCTATCAGGGAACAGGTATTCTTTCCGGGAAAATAATACGTCTGGTGCATTGTTCCGTCATGATTCTACCCGAAACGTGGCGTTATGATATCAAGCGCATACTCGCCCCGGTCGATTTTTCGGATTTCTCGCGCTTAGCCCTTCAGAATGCCCTTTTCATTGCGGGTAAATTCAATGCAGAAGTGCTTTGCCAGTACGTGTATAACCTGTCTGTACGCTACTATCCTTACATTCCGAGCAAGAAAATGAGCGAATCCGTTAAAAAGAAGGCCCGGGAGGATTACAAGAAGTTTATTAAAAAGCTCAACAAAAAGCCGCACGATATACCCTGCATTTATACGCTGGATAATGATAATCAGCCAGCAGATAAGATCTATGACCAGGCCATCCGTCAACAAGCAGATTTAGTTGTGATGGGCTCGAAGGGGCGCACGAATGCCGCATCTTACTTGCTCGGCAGTGTAGCTGAAAAACTGACAACGTACGATAAGTCCATTCCTTTACTCATCATCAAAGACAAGGAGGAAAACCTTGGCTTCCTGGATGTGCTGAATAAGTTTTATTCCAATCTTTAGTGGCTGATTTTTGTAAGGAATTGAGTTGACAGGGATTATTGGGGCAATAGAGGCCATTGATCATCAAATGTCTTATCCAGCTATTTTTGCTGCAAGGTATTACTACCAACGGCTGTAAGCCATTACTTCGTAAAATGGAACATAACCACTTTTGAATTGTTATTCAAACCGGAAAGAAGAACGATCAGTTGTCTGCTGACGATAATCAGTTCAATACTTGCATAAGGGATTCAAAAAGAGTTGTGATGACGCAATACGATGTTGTAATAGTTGGAGGTGGCCCTGTAGGCCTTGCTTGTGGTATTGAGGCCAAGAAAGCTGGTCTTTCCCATCTGATTATCGAAAAAGGTGCTATTACTGATGCTGTTCGCAGGTATCCACTCAATATGGAATTCTTTTCAACAACGGATAAGATTTCGATTGGCAATCTGCCTTTTACTATAACCAACATGCGGCCATCCCGTGAGCAAGCACTTCAGTATTACCGCACAACAGTGGATCATTACCAGCTCAACATGCAGTTGTTTACCGAAGTGAGCAATATCGACAAAGAAGATGACACATTCACTGTAGCAACAAAAAAAGGTGAAGAATATAGCGCAGATCGAGTGATCATCGCCACAGGTTATTTCGATCATCCCAACAAGCTCGGTATTCCGGGGGAAGAATTACCCCATGTTTCCCATTACTTCGATGATCCGTTTAAGTACAGCCAAACGAAAGTTGTTGTGGTTGGTGGTTCAAATTCTGCTGTTGATACTGCACTGGACCTGTACCGCCACGGGGCTGATGTAACACTTGTTCACCGCAAAGATCACTTTTCGGATTCCGTCAAGTACTGGATCCTGCCCGATATCCGCAACCGTATCAAAGAGGAGAGTATAGGAGCGCGCATGAACACCGTTATCGAAAAGATGGATGGACACGATGTTCACCTTCTATGCCTGGACGATCATAGAAGAGAAACGCTACAAGCCGATTTTGTGCTACTGATGACCGGTTACCATGCGGACCCCTCGTTTCTGAAGCAGGCCGGCATTAACGTGGAAGAAGAAACTCTGATGCCCTATTGTGACGAGGATACTTACGAAACCAACATTCCCGGTTTATATGTAGCCGGGTCCGTCATTGCAGGGAAGATCATCAAGAGCATTTTCATTGAAAATGGCCGCGAACATGCAAAAATGATCGTGGATGATATTGCGAGTAAAAAAGAGGCAGTAAAGGAAGTGAGGAAAGATGTTTCGCCTGATCAGTGCTAATCATCCCGAAGAGGGAAAATCACTGAAGCGGATTAAAGCCCTGCAAGCAATTTAATTATCGATATCCTTGCGGGCTGCATAGTTAATTTTCAGGGCGTCCGATTTGCGAAGCTTGAGCTTAACATCTGACACAATGCCCATTTCTGTTTCCTGATCAACCTTCAAAGCAAAAGTCATTTGATCTGCGATTTTAGCAGGCACTGTGTTGCGTTCCGTTTGCACGTAGTTCGGTATTTGCTCAAGTTTGGCAAATGAATCATTAAGTTGTAAACGGGGGGCAGTACCAAGCTGATCCGCGTATTTCGGTTTCGGTTTGCCAATATAGATATGGCTTACTAATGATTTGCGTTGGAGCTTGGTCAATTCAGTTGCCTGGGGAAGTTTATTTTGCACCTTGATCTCCATTTCCCGCAGCACGGTTACCACCATAAAGAAGAAAAGCAGGATAAAAATAATATCCGGCAAGGAAGAGGTGGAAATGCCCGGGGCTTTACGTTCTTTTTTCTTTTTGATCTGTGCCATTTGGCCTTTTTAATTCGCTGTTTGTTTGGGTTCAGCTTCGGAGAGCTTCATAGGGTATTCATCCTTAACACTATCCTGCTTGGGGCCGGGCAAATTGTCCATTTTACGGCCGTACTGTTGCATGGCCCATTCATCCCGCACCTCATTGTAGGCAGCCTTTAATTCATTTTGAACCTGGATGTACATATCGTACGATGTCCCTCTGTCATTCTGCAGGGATATAACAGCCTCATCGGGACTATCTGACAAGTCATCTCTCTTGCCGCGATTGTCAATAAAGCGCTTAGATTTCTCCTTCAGATTATCGACTTTCATCTGCTGTCCTTCCACCAAAAGCTGATCGTTAGCATTAATCAAAACCACAAACATGTTGCGGTCGTTTTTTTCAGCTTCGGGTGGTTCCTCTTCCGTCCAGGGCGGTAGTTGATGCAATATGCCTTTTTCAACCTGTATAGTTGTCGTAACGAGGAAAAAGATCAAAAGCAGAAAGGCAATATCAGCCATGGAACCGGTGCTCATTTCGGTAGTTAAGCGACTCCTATTACTCTTTTTCTGCAACATAAGATATGCTCCCGTTATTTCAAGACATTGACGATCTCCCCTATGATCCAGGAAGCGAATGTAAGGATAAGCAGTATCAATAAAGAGTACATGCCGGCTCCCATTAGCTTAAGTTGTTGATAGCTGTATCCTTCATCAGCTATGCTCG
>PXTV01000081.1 GCA_003022985.1 Bacteroidetes bacterium SW_11_45_7
GGTGTGTCAGCAGGTGTTGTTGTGGCAGGCTTGCTGATCTATTTGACCGGCTACACCTGGATCGATCCATTGATGAGCTTCGTGATCATTGGTGTGATCATCTACGGCACCTGGCAATTGCTTGTGGATTCCGTGAACCTGGCTTTGGATGCAGTCCCCAAAGGCATCGATCAAGAAGAGGTGCGCAATTATTTGCTGTCATTTGAAGGCGTGGAAGATGTGCACGATCTTCATATATGGGCGCTCAGCACCACCCAAACAGCCCTGACCGCCCACTTGGTGATGCCCGGAGATTGCAATGACCGCTTCATTTTCAATGTGCGCGAAAAACTTCAACAGCAATTCGATATTCATCACACCACTTTACAGATTGAGAACACATTTGAGGATACGGAATACCAGAACGGTGTGTAATGGGAAAGATTCAAAGTTACGACCGGGTACTATCTATTGACCGCGGATCAATTCGATATATCCATTAAGCGGCTTTTTTCGCTTAACAGTCCCTTCCAGCCGCTTTTCAAAAACATCGCACTTGTAATAATAGGTACCTTCATCAACGGGTTTGCCCGTATTCAAGTGAGTACCATCCCACTTGATGTCGGGGTCTGATGTTTGAAACACCAGGTTGCCCCATTGATTATAAACCCTGAAATCGACTTTCTCGATGAATCGATAAGGCATAAACGGAGTGTAAAGATCATTTGCACCATCTTGATTTGGGGTGAATGAATTGGGCAGCAAATAACAAGGGCAGTTGTCAACGCACTCCTCCAGAACAACATCGCTCTCGTTACCGGCAGAATCCACAGCAGTCACCTTATAGCAACCAGCTATGGATGAGCGCCTTTCGTGGCGATAGCTTGTATCCTTTGGATTTGTCACCGTTGTTAATTGTTGATAATTCTTCTGGGGCCGGGCAAAATAGACGTTGTACTGAACCACATCTCCACCACACACAACATTTGGTTTCTGCCACATCAGATCATTATACAATTCACCGGTGCCAAGTTCGCAGTTCGTCCGTTCGTTCTTCACTTCACTGCAATAGTTTGCCACATCTACTACGGGAGCACAAGGGGGAATCGTGTCGATGGGTTTTGCACAGTTTTTCTGCGATAAGTTAAGCAAAGGGGATGGCAATTGAGAGCCCGTATAATAGCCGAAACTCTCCACGTAGTAACAATACTCGACCTCATTGGTGAGGCCGGAATCGACATAAGCAGATTCGCTGACCGTATCGAGCGGTTGGTAATTCCCTGTCGAGTTATTCCGTCTGAATACAGCGTATTTCTCATTGAGCCAGGGCACCTGTGCATCCCACTGTAAAGCGAGTTGATTATCGGCAGGAGCAATTTGCAGAAAAATGGTTGATGCCACTTCCGACCTTCCGATAAGTTCATCGCCCTCAGCATAAAACGCAACCTGATAGGAATGAGGTTCTCCCTTTGTATCGATTTGGGTATCGATAAAGGTTGTGTCATTCAGGGTTCCGAAATACGGGCTTGAAGTTGTAAAGATTTGAGTAGTATCAGTCATATCCTGGCCCTTACCCCGTAAAAGCTTAAAAGAGTACGGGCCCGGGTGTTGAGACGTGTCGAGGTTATCGGCTGTTGTGAGCGGTTTGCGCCAAGAAACATAGGTGCGCCCACTGGCCGGATCCGTTTGCCGCACGCTGGCATGAAGAATGACCGGCACGTCTCGGCTTAACTCAGCACACTTCTCATTTGATGGAATGCTTTCGGTCTTGTTGAAATTGTTCTCATTCCCCGTAACATTGTTAGTAACGGAGATACCGGCAAAGTCAGCGACAATGCGGTAACAGTAATTTTGTCCTTGTTTGACGTCCTGATCTGTATAGCTGACATTCTGAAGATCACCGGCAACTTGGGTATAGCCACGCCCTTTGAGACCGCGCTCGCAGGAATCCGGCTGAAACGGATTGCTGCCGATTCGCCTCCATACAGAAAACCCTGTAAAATCCTCTGCCTCGTCACATGGGTAATTTTGATTCCACCGGACATCAATTGCATCACCAGAGGGTTCAACATTTGTCAGACCGGGTGGCGGGGCGATGACTGTGATTTCCCATGTTTCAAGATCCGTAAGCGGAATGGACGTACCGGCTATGGTCGTATAGTCATCCTCAGCTTTCAGAACAACCTGGTAGGGTTCTTTGCGTATATGCTCGCAAGTGGTTTGCCATGAAAATGTGCTCGTTGCCGTGTCCATAGCAGCATCTCCCGGAAATTGGGCTGAGTCAGCATCCAGCTTAAACGGAGCACCGGTTGCTGTCAATTCGACCGCTTGCCCCACGTCCGGGTCCCACGCAGTCACTTCTTTGGACAATTCCGATCCTGCCACTACACACGTATCCTTCAATGGACTGATGCGGGGAGGATCATTGGGTTCTTCCTCCACGATGATCTGCATATCCCGTAGCAAGGTACCCATTTTAATGCCATCCCTGTATTCCTTTACCAGAATGGCAATGTTGTAGATGCCCTTTTTCCCGGGCACACCCCAAACCACCTCACCTGTCTGCCGATCGATGGTGATATTGTTATCAGGTCCGGGCATCACCTCATCGGGATATTGATAATTGGGGACAAACATGGACGGGTTTCGCTTAGGGACAACTAACTCAAACGTCAAACTATCGCCATCGGGATCGTAAGCATTGGGATTGTGGCGAAACGTATCGTTCTTATTGGCAAAATCGATAGGAGCATTCAGCAACACTGGCGAATTGTTGGTGCCAAAATTTGCCGGGTTGTAAATATGGAGGGGATCCTCCAAAAAGAATTCGACATTGACCGAACTCGCAATATTGATGATGCCCGCAATGCGGTTGGGGTCGGTCATGAAAACTTGATAGAACCCTTTTGGCGGAATCCCGCTATAGGTGTGCGTGCCCCTGTATTTATTGAGTTTGATGTCGTTACCCAGCGCAACCCCTTGCGGCTGCCCGTTGTTGTCGGCAGGGCCGTTGAATCGGGCCAGCTTCTGAGTAGTCCCATCGCCCCAATTGATCGTTAGGGTATCCCTGTCGGCAGGCACACTGCTTTTTTTGCTATAGGTGACGATGGTTGCTTCATAGGAAAGATAGGATATCTGCTTAAAAACGATCTCCCCTGCCCGGTTATGCGTAGCATAGCCAATATGCCCCAATAGAATACACGATAATCCTATTAAAACCACCTTTCTCATAGATATAACAGCTATGCTAATCTTAAAAGGTAAGAAAAGTACGCAATATTTCTTGTAGAAGTCAAGCCCTTAAAACGGGTGAGGGAAATGGGAAATCCGCGAATGGCTTGCTACTTGCCACGAATAAGTTCAATGTATCCGCTCAATGGCTCCTCGCGCTTTTGGACGCCATCAACCCTTTGCTCGTAGACCTCACAGGTATAATAATAAGTGCCTTCGCTCACTTTCTTACCGTTGTTCATGTTGGTGCCATCCCAGTTCAAGTCGGGATCGTTGGTTTGATAGATCAAGTTCCCCCATTGGTTGAAGACCTTGAAATCAACTTTCGCTATAAACCTGTACGGTTTGAAAGGTCTATATAAGTCGTTTGCCCCGTCATCATTTGGCGTAAACGAGTTGGGTAAAAGGTAGCAGGGACAATTGTCAATACATTTCTCCTGCGGATTCCGGCTCCTGTTGTCAAATGAATCCACGGCCACAACCTTGTAACAGCCAGCTATTGACTCTTCCAGATAATGCGTGTATGTGGTATCATAGGGATCATTCACTGTCTCGATAAGATTTGGCGAGGAATCAGAGGGTGGATTAAAATATATTTCATACTTGTAGATGTCATCCAAACACGTGCCATCCTCAACAGACCAACTGAGATTGTTGCGAAGATCTTCGCTACTCAAGTCACAGCTGGTTTCACTTTTTTGTTGAATGTTCTCGCAAAAATTACTTACCGTCAACTCAGGATTGCACGGGGGAATCGTATCCAAAGGTTTTGCACAATTCTTTTGGGAGAGATTCAGCAGAGGTTCCGGCAATGTGGGGGACGAATAGGTGCCAAACGACTCCACAAAGTAACAGTATTCCACCCCGTTTGTCAGGCCCGAATCAACATAAGATGAGGTTGATACAGTATCGAGAGGTTGGTAATTACCGGTGCTGTTATCGCGCTTAAAAATGCCGTATTGAAAATTGTCCCAGGGCACATTTGCTTCCCAGGATAAATCGAGCC
>PXTV01000082.1:0-4209 GCA_003022985.1 Bacteroidetes bacterium SW_11_45_7
GACTATTACCAGCAAGTTGTAAAAATGAAAAAGAGCGGCTGTGATTTTGGGGAGAAAACAACTTCCAATCCCGAAAAAGTGGAGATGGAACTGCCGGAGGGAAATATCAATAATGCTTTAACTGAATTCGCCCCTCATGTAATAAGCAAGGAAAAAATGATGTTTTCATCATTAGTATCAGATACGGCCATTAATCTGACAAAGCAAAAGAAAAATTATACCTCAGGTATCTACACAAGCGAAAAGGAAGATGGTAAATGGCAATATGTTGATAAATTACCGGAGGTGATCAACGATAAGAAAATGCACGTAGGGAATGGCGTCTATGGTCCTGACGGTGATGTTCTCTATTTCACAAAGTGCAAGCAAAAGAAAAAGCAGGCTAAAGATTACAAGTGCAATGTTTATACCAGTAAAAAGGAAGATGGTGAATGGCAAAAACCCAATAAACTTGGCAGTAGCATTAATAGCGCTGATTTCAATTCCCACCCCTATCCTGTGAGAACAAAGGAAGGCAAGGAAATCCTTTATTTTGTTCAACAAGATTACAATGATAAAGCCAGTAACAAAGACATCTATTATGCAGTAAAAAAAGAGAATGGCTCTTATGAAGATGCCCAAAGTGTTGGCGACTCCATCAATACCTTATTGGATGAGGTGACTCCTTTTTACGACAAGGAAACCGAAACGCTATATTTCAGTTCAAATGGCCACAATTCAATTGGGGGGCTTGACGTATTCGCTGCAAAAGGCGCAGAGGATTCATGGAAGAATGTTGACAATTTAGGGTTTCCCACAAACACCCCCAATGATGAGCTCTATTACGTTCTTGATCAATCCAAAGAGCAAGGCTTTTTGGTATCAAACAAACCTGGCGGGCCGGTACCCGATTCCTTTAATTTTGCCACTTGCTGCGATGATATCTTTGCTTTTGACATCATTCATGAAGTCACACTTAAAGCATATGCCTATGAAAAAGGGGATATGGATAAAAAACCGATGGGGGATGTCAATGTTTCCATCTATACCCTCCAGGATGATAACATGACCTTCATGGACAATCTAACTACGCAGCAAAACACCAAGTTTCAATTTACAGTTGATCCAAGAGTTGATTATAAGGTTCGTCTTCAAAAAGATCGATTCCTCACTGTTGAAGACACACTTGCCTTGACAAACCGGGAAAATGTGCCCGATACAATTGAAAAAGCTTATCCCATGGAGCGTATAAGAGTGGAAAAACTGGTGTTAAGCCGTGTGTATTACAACTTCGACAAATCAAATATTCAGGGCAAATACAGCAACCGCTTGGATACGGTTATCAATGTGCTGAATGAAAACGAAGGTTTTTCCGTAGAACTTATCGGTCATACTGACCACATGGGAACCGATAAGTACAATATGAAGCTGGGTGAAAACAGGGCCAATGCGGCAAAGGATTATCTCATGGACAACGGGATTCAAGAAGAGCGCATTGTTGTGACATCAAAAGGTGAAAGTACTCCCATTGCCCCGAACGACAAAGAAAACGGAGCTGATAATCCAGAAGGGCGTGCGAAAAACAGGCGCGTTGAATACAAATTTTACTCAGCTGACGATGAGCCGATTAAGGTGGAATACAAAGATCAATACCCGGATATCGATTAATAATGTCCTATCATAAGGAGAAAGCTTTCTACAAGCAAAAAGGAAGGATCATAAGTGGTCCTTCCTTTTTTTATGGTGCAAATTTGTAGCGAGGTTTGGTGTTTGGATTCTCTTGTTAAAAAGCCCGTAACGACTCAGTCTCAGTAAAATAGCCACTCCCGATGGAAATCATCGGGAGGCCCTCCTGATTCTAGAATCGGGAGAAATAAAGTAACGTTTGTTCCTTATAATTCCCCATACTATTCAATTCGATGGCGTTTTGTTCTCTCTTTTAAATCGCCATGGTGTCTCCCGATGCTTGACATCGGGAGTGGCAAAACTGCTTATCATTGATCAAGAATTAAAACGAATAGAGTGATTCATCACAAAGCCCAATTAGAAGAACTTTAGGGGAAAAAATCAGCTCCTAAAGAAGGATTTTCATACCAAGATTTTGTTGTTTTTATGTCTCAAACGATTATTAGCATCCTTTTTACATGTTTAGTGGCAACAAGCTTATCGATCCCTTCCACCGCACAGGATATAACGGCTTATCATGACAATCGCCAGGATTTCTACGTTTTTGATAAGGGGTCTTTTCGTCAGCTTGAGTATTTACCTGTAAAGGAATTCAAATTCGACAATCCTTATGTGGCCTACATCTCTAATGACAGCAAATTCAAGGTCTACGATGATGGCGTCAAACTTCTCCATAAACGCTTGCCAACCTGGTACAGCGTAAATGACAGCTTCCTGGTCTACCGCTTTTACAATAGTTTATACGTCTATAAAGATGGAAAACGCAGAGTTGTTGCAAAACTTATCGTTGAACCGGTTGCCTACAATAACCACGCATTAGCTTATAACGATAATATGGACTTCTTCAAAGTGTTTGACTTCGACACAACTCGTACGTTAGAACAAACACCGGTTCAAGAAACGCGCGGCAAAGAAAACATGCTCGTTTACTTCGATCCCTATGATGATTTCAAAGTGTATACTAAAGGCCAGCTCTTTACAATTGAAACATCAGCACAGCCACGAGAATATAAAATAGCAAGGAATATTGTGGCATACCGTGATTACAGCGATATTTTTAAAGTCTTCTACAAAGGGGAAGTACATGAATTGGAATCCTTTACGCCAAAATCATTTCACGCGGGCCAAAACATGGTGGCCTATGTAGATAATACGAACAGATTCAAAGTTTTTTATAAAGGAAAGGTCCGCCAACTTCTATCCTACCGCCCCTCGAAAATGGGTGTTGAGAAAAATATCCTTTATTATACCGACAGGAACGATTATTTATACGCCTTTTACAAAGGGGAAGAAGTTCGCCTGGAGACCTTTTCGCCCGAATCCTTACAAGCTGATCAGGACATGTTGGTCTATCAAGGTCTCGATGGAGGACTCAAGGCATTCATAAATGGCAGACAAAAGACCATTACCGACCAATCCGTTCAATCTTATGCCTTAAACGGGTCAACTGTCCGGTTTGTGCCGGTTAAGAATCATTTGAGTATTTACTGGAACGATAGAGTTTACAAGGCCTACTGAAAGAAACAATGTCCTCCCGTATTACCTCTCATTTCCTTGGCCATGAGCTGTATTTGTCGAGCAATGTTCGTAATTTAGAACCATTCTAAACGATGGCTTGTTAGCAGTGTTGACGAATGTTACATTCTCTATTTTACTTACAAGGACTATAACCTATGAATATAAATGAACAACAGATATACGAAGCGCTTAAGACTGTTGAAGACCCTGATCTTAAGCGAGACCTCGTTACGCTCAACATGATTAAAAATGTAGAGGTGAGCGATGGTCGTGCAGCATTTACTGTGGAGTTGACAACACCCGCTTGTCCCTTAAAGGATGAAATTGAACAGAATTGCAAACAAGCCATTCAAAATCACGTATCAGCGGACCTGCAGGTTGATATTGAAATGACCTCAAACGTCACGTCAAAGCGCGAGAGCAAGGACCTCTTGCCAGGGGTTAAAAACATTATCGCAGTTGCTTCAGGCAAAGGTGGTGTTGGGAAGTCCACAGTTTCGGCCAATCTTGCTACAGGTTTAGCACAAGATGGTGCCAAAGTCGGCCTGATCGATGCCGATATTTACGGACCCTCTGTGCCCACTATGTTTGGTCTTCAAAACCAACGACCGGAAGTTGAAAAACACGATGACAAACACTACATCCTTCCTTTGGAAAAACACGGTGTCAAGCTGCTATCGATCGGTTTTTTGGTTGACGATACGCAGGCCGTTGTTTGGCGGGGACCAATGGTCAGTTCTGCCGTCAAACAATTCGTCTCCGATTGCATTTGGGGTGAATTGGATTATCTTATCCTGGACCTTCCACCCGGCACGGGTGATATTCATCTGACAGTGGTTCAAACGATGCCCGTAACAGGTGCTGTGATTGTTACCACACCCCAGGAAGTCGCTCTCTCGGATGCCAGAAAGGCCGTGGGAATGTTCCAAATGGACCAGGTTAAGGTTCCCGTTGTAGGTGTTGTTGAAAATATGTCCTATTTTGTGCCTGCGGAGTTCCCCGATTACAAGTACAATATATTTGGTG
>PXTV01000082.1:4253-4838 GCA_003022985.1 Bacteroidetes bacterium SW_11_45_7
ATCACGCTTCTTGCTCAGATCCCGCTCGTACAAAGTATCCGTGAAAGCGGGGATGAAGGCGTGCCCGCTGTCATTGGCGGCCATCAACTGACCAGGGAAGCGTTTGCCAACTTATCGATCAATACAGCTCAATCCATCGCCATTCGCAATGCGAATTTAGACCCCACTGAAAAAGTAGAAATTACGTACCAATAAGCCCATTTTGTATGATTGACGTTTCAGAAGACATCCATCAACGAGTTGAGCGATCGCTCAATACCATGAGACCTTATCTCGAAGCAGATGGAGGCGATATCGAGATCGCTGAAATTACCGATGATCTAAAAGTGAGACTCCGCTTGCTCGGTGCCTGTAAGAATTGTCCGCAGAGTTATATGACCATGAGTGCGGGCGTGGAGGAAGCCATCAAAAATGCCGTGCCGGAAATTCAAGAAGTTGAAGCCATTCATAACGATGAGTAATGACCTTTTTGAGAAAAAATCTTAAGGAGGAAAAATCAAAGTTTTATTTGCTATCACAATCATCGCCAAACGGCAGCACAACGGACATAAATCCCGAATTTTCCATGGCCGATGACGAACTACC
>PXTV01000083.1:0-4752 GCA_003022985.1 Bacteroidetes bacterium SW_11_45_7
GCTTTGTCCCATCCACGGGCCGGCCGAGTTTTTGACGCAATTGCTTATCAAAGTACGATTGGTCATCAGCTGAATAGGCACGTGGATACCTGATTGTGTCATTAGTTGTAAAAGGAGGTCGATTGTTATCATCAATGGCGTATTCCTGCCCTTCAATAATTAAGGTGGGTTCATTGGTGTTCAGATCTGTGAGTTGTTGATTTGTCTCCAATCGCATAAGCTCCCACAACTGAACAGGGTTCAGGGAGTAGGAACGATCAACCCGCTGCTCGAACTCAAGGCCAAACTCAACCGAGTGCTTATTGCGATCTTTAAAGCCCTCGGGCAGGATATCAACTGAACCATGGACAGATAAGCTAAACTGATCGTCACGTGATTTAGCCATTAAATTATAGGGATAGCCTGTATTGTACCAAGTACCATGGACAATACTGGGGAAATCCCCGTTAAGAAGCCCGCCATTTAAGCGAATACTGGTTTTACTCCTTTGTTGATCCCTGCTGGAAAGGCTATAAAACTGTTCTGTATAATTCGTGTATTCAGGATTGACCTCTCCGGGTGTAAATGTAACGGAGGTGTCGCGAAAACCGGTTTGTTGATACCCTGTTAAGGATTGGTTTTCAAATTCTTGGGTGCCAAATTCATAAACGGGCTCGCTTTTCGTTTCAAATTTGCCAACATATCCATATTGGAAAGGGTTAAAGCCATGATCTTCATTGACGCGCTCGCGCTCAACTCTGGTGAAATCGAATTGTACACGATAAAAAGCGTTCCTGAAGGCTTGGTGGGATTTGTCATCCCCTTCTTCCTGCTCAGGATTGTCAAAGCTCTGTGTAAAGCGGCCAAAAACGCGATAGGTTTGATTGGTATATTGGGGATTATTGTCGGAGTTGAACATGCTAAATCGCCTCAAACCTCCACTTCCGTTGTTGTACTGATTCCAATTGTAGGTGCCGCCAAGACGGAAATCGATGTTATCCGTGAACGAGAAATCCAGACGGCCTGTAGCCCCCACCTTATTCTGAACTGTGTTCGGTTGCACAGCAACGTTTTTCATATCTTCCAGTGTCACGCGTTCGGAAGAGAGAACAAATCCTTCCCCTACAGGTGAAGGTTGTAAGGGGCTTTCCTCGAGTTCGCTCAATTTGTCATCCTTTACTTTCCAATTCCCAACTACAGATGGTGTGCGATCTTTTTTGCGCTGATAATTGGCTGACAACTTAAAGCCCATAAATGTCCGTTCGTTCTCGGTGCCCTTGTTAATTTTCCATAATGGGCCGGTTAACGACAGCTCAGCAAGGTTATAGCCATAAGGGTCCAAAAACTGAGAGGTCTCTAAATCAAGTGAGCCCCGCAATTCGCGCGAAGGACCTTTTGTTGTAATATTCACAACACCGCCAACAGCATCACCGTACTTGGCCGGCACACCACTTGTAATAACGGTCATTTGTTCAATATCAGAAGAAGGCACATCATTTGATCCCCTAACTTTTACGCCATCTATAATGTATTGTGTACCATCTGAACGTTGGCCCCTTACATTAATATCACCCCCTTCCTGCTCTTGGTAAACACCTGCTGCTGATGAAGCAATGGATTGAATATCTTTAGTAGGGAGGTTTTGAATTTCCTCTTCAGAAATAGTCTCTTTCGTAGCCTGGCTTTCCTTATCGATAAGAGGGACCTTGTATTCGGTCACAGTAACCTCTTCCAACTGCTCTTCCTGAGGTTTCAATTGTTTGGTAATAGTGGTTGCCTGGTTCGCGTTCACTTTTACCCCATCAACACGCACTTTTCCATACCCAACGTAACTTACTTTAACACTGTAATTGCCGGGATCGAGCGGCTTAATAGAATAAAAACCGTTAAAATCGGTCGTTGCACCTTTAACAGGTTCACCGTCTTTAAGCACCTGAACATTTGCATAAGGAACACCTTCTCCATTTTCATCGGTAATCTTCCCTGTAATTTCACCGGTTTGTGCATATGTGACTGTCACGAAGGCGAATAAAACGGTAATTGTGGCTAATAATCTTTTCATAATCCTCAATTTAAGATTCGATCATGATTTAAGCGAGGCCAAATATATAGATAAAATTCCCCGCAAAAAAACAATCAGTACCTAAAATTTCTTCAATCAATGATCAAAAGCAAATTCACCGCTTTTAGAACAGCACAGTTAGCAGGCGCAATGCAAGTAATTCAGCAATTTTTTGTTTAGACTCATTACTCCATCCCGCAATATGTGGTGTAACTACCAATTTATTAATTTTTTTGAGATTGTTAAAATCATGAGCGAATTTTTTTGAAAAATTTCCGGGATTTTCGTCCTTTACAACGTCTAAAGCAGCTCCATCGAGAGCTTCTTGTTTCAACTTCTCCAGCAGATCACTTGTCACCAGGTTTTTCCCACGCGCTGTATTGAGCACATATTGAAGGTTGGGGAATCTATCAAGGTAGGCTTGATCTACAAGCCAGCAGGTTTCCTCGGTAAGCGGAAGATGAATGCTCAGCATTTGGGTTTGTTCGTAGAATTGCTGCTGATCCACCTCCTGGACAAAAAGATTGGAGAAGTTTTGTTTGTACTTATCGTAAGCAATAACACGAGGACCGAGTCCGTAAAGTTTTTCTGCCACAGCACTTCCCATTTGCCCATAGCCCAATATTCCTACAGTCATCTCTCGTAGCTCCGCTCCCCTGTTCAGTTCACGATTCCATAACCCTTGGCGTACTTCATCATCAGCTTTTGTGATATTGTGCAACAAATCGAGCATCAAGCCAACAGTGTGCTCCCCAACTGCATCACGATTGCCTTCTGGCGAGTTCGTATAGTGAATCCCTTTCCGATCAGCGTATTCCGTATCGATGATCTCCATCCCCGAGCCGGCTCTTCCAATAAACTGCAGCTTTTCTGCCCGGTCCAGCATATCCCTGTCCATTGTAATCTTGCTGTTGATAATAACTGCTTCATAATCCTGAATAATAGCACGCACACCATCTTGTTGGGCTTGGGGCATATCATCATAATGGACACCCGCTTCGTCCATTTTTTGCTTGAAGAAGGGATGCAGATCATCTGTAATAAGGACGGAAATGGCCATCTTCTAACCTATTGCTCCATTTGCTGTGTAATGCTAATAAAATCCTGAATGGATAGTTGTTCCGCTCGTTTCTGAAGGATAGATGCCGGCTTGATTCGGGAGGTGTCAAATCCTTGCAAACTGTTTCGCAAAGTTTTTCTTCTTTGGCTGAACGCTGCTTTTACAACCTTTTTAAAATAGCCCTCATCACAGCCAATATCCTGTTCTGCCCTGCGTATCATTCGTACCATACCAGAAGTCACCTTAGGTTGAGGCGTAAAAGACCTGGGTGATACATCAAACAGATAATCCGGGTGAAAGAAAGCGCCTATCAAAACACTCAAAATGCCGTAATCTTTATTTCCCGGTGAAGCAGTGATACGTTTTCCCACTTCCTTTTGGAACATTCCTAGCAGCATTGACACGCAATCTTTCTGTTCCAGAGCCCAAAAAAGAATCTGAGAAGAAATGTTATAGGGGAAATTACCCACTATTGCAATGTTTGTCGAGTTCGTCAACTTTCTCGGATCAACTTTTAGTACATCATCAGTTATAATGTGCTGTTGAAGAGAAGGAAATTGCTCAGAAAGATAAGGTGTCAGTGATCGATCGAGCTCGATCACAAAAAGAGGTGTATTCTGCTCAACAAGGTACTGAGTCACCATACCTTTACCCGGCCCTATTTCCACAAGCAAATCAAAAGAAGAGCTTCTTTCAATAGTGTCCCCAATCTTGCGAGCTATGTTGCTATCATGGAGGAAATGTTGCCCCATCGATTTTTTGCGCCCTGTCTTCATACTTATGCCCCTCTTAAAAAACGATTATAACCGGCCAAGGAATGGATCAACAAACCCAAATATCTCGATTTTAGCATCAGTATTAATAAGATCTTCCCCTCTACTTACAATGAAATTACATAACCAACGAGGCTAATAATTAAGCCGTATAAAACGAGTTCAAAGATACTGATAATACCATTCGCAATATATGCCACTTTTGTTACCTTTGGCGCGCTTGTAAGAACTGTTGCAGCACATTTACGTGTATCAAGCAGAACTTTTCAGGATAAAAAAATGACAAATGGCTACAACAGCAGATTTCAGAAACGGGATGTGCATGCTCAAAAGTATGACCACCGGAAGGGTTTTTGACCATAAGTTTAGCTCAGGTGAAAAAGTTGAAACCGCTCGTTTGGAAAGAAGAAAACATCAATTCCTTTACAATGATGAGCTCGGGTATCACTTTATGAACCTCGATACGTACGAGCAAGTAACACTTGAGGAAAAAATGGTGGAACATCCTGCACTCTTAAAGGAAGGGCAAGAAGTGGAAATCCTGTTTCACGATGAAACAGAAACACCCATTAATTGTGAGCTACCGCAATTTATAACCCTGGAAGTTACTTATACAGAACCCGGCATAAAAGGTGATACGGCAACCAATACATTGAAACAAGCAGAAGTGGAAACAGGTGCAAAAATTCAGGTGCCGCTATTTATAGAGAATGGAGAAAAAATCAAAATCGACACCAAAAAGGCAGCATACGTAGAACGTGTAAAATAAATTTGCCTGCGTTACTTGCTGTTCAATGATTTTTATTTAGCTTGGAACTGCAAGACATGGATGTTTCTATTACACTGCCTCTGTTGAACAACTTTTAAATTACCGCTCA
>PXTV01000083.1:4759-8084 GCA_003022985.1 Bacteroidetes bacterium SW_11_45_7
CCGCTCATGAATTTCAAACAGATCAAAGAGCTAATCCGGTTAATGGATGATACGGGTGTTACCGAATGCGAAATCGAAGAAGAAGATTTTCGCATCAAACTGAGCAAAAAGAACACCGAGGTTGAGCAAAGCGGTCAACAGCCGGCTCCGATGCCTGTACCGATGCCACAAATGCCTCAACAACCGCAACAACAAGCCTCAGCTCCTCCCCAACAAGAAAGCAGTCAAGAAGGCGGGCAACCCTCCGAAGAGGACGATGAGAACCTTGTTACAATCAGCTCGCCCATGATTGGCACATTTTACCGCTCGCCTTCCCCTGATCGCGATCCTTATGTTAAAGTTGGAGATAAAGTGAAGAAAGGGGATATCCTTTGCGTGATCGAGGCGATGAAGCTCTTTAACGAAATCGAATCCGAATATGAAGGCAAGATCGTTAAGGTAATGGTAGACGATGCTTCACCCGTTGAATACGATCAACCGCTTTTCTTATTGGACCCATCCTGACCGATAAAAACTTATTAGTGTGTTTCGCAAAATTTTAATAGCCAACAGAGGTGAAATTGCCCTTCGTATTATCCGCACCTGCAAAGAGATGGGTATTTCTACCGTAGCTATCTATTCCACGGCTGACAAGGAAGGGCTTCATGTACGTTTTGCAGATGAGGCTGTCTGTATAGGCCCTCCTAACAGTAACCAATCGTATCTGAATATACCCAATATTATGGCTGCTGCTGAAATCACCAACGCAGATGCCATTCACCCGGGGTACGGCTTCCTGTCCGAAAATCCTTCATTCCCGGAAATCTGTGAAGAATACAATATCAAGTTTATCGGCCCCAATGCCGATATGATATCCAAGATGGGTGATAAAATTACGGCCAAGGAAACCATGAAAGAAGCTGGTGTTCCTACTATACCGGGTTCTGAAGGCTTGATCCGCTCCATGGACGAAGCGAAAAAGATCGCTAAAGAGATCAAGTACCCCGTAATCCTGAAAGCTACTGCCGGTGGTGGTGGTAAGGGTATGCGCGTGATCTGGAACGAGGACGAGCTTGAGGCCAACTTTGAGAAAGCCCGGCATGAAGCTAAGGCGTCATTCGGTAATGATGGCATCTATATGGAGAAGTTTTTGGAGGGGCCACACCATATTGAAATTCAGATTGCCGGTGACCAATACGGCAAAGTGATTCATATGTCGGAGCGTGATTGCTCCATTCAAAGACGCCATCAAAAGCTTGTGGAGGAGAGTCCATCCCCGTTTATCGGGCAAACCATCCGCAAGAAAATGGGCGATGCAGCTATACGCGCAGCACAAGCTATTAACTACGAAAGTGTGGGCACTGTAGAATTTCTTGTTGATAAATACAAGAACTTCTACTTCATGGAGATGAATACCCGTATTCAAGTGGAACATCCGGTTACTGAAGAAGTGATCGATTATGACCTCATTAAAGAGCAGATCAAAATTGCTGCTGGTGTTCCCATTTCAGGCAAATCCTATTTCCCTCAACTCCATGCCATGGAGTGCAGGATCAATGCGGAAGACCCCTTTAAAAGTTTTGCCCCGCGGCCAGGCCGGATAGAAGAATTACACACCCCTAAGGGGCAAGGCGTGCGAGTTGATACGCACGTGTATGCCGGCTATACAATTCCGCCTCATTACGATTCCATGATAGCTAAAGTGATCTGCCGCACAAAAAGCAGAGAAGAAACACTTGCCAAAATGGAAAGAGCGCTTCAGGAATTTATCATTGAAAAGGTGAAAACCACCGTCCCATTTCACTTGAGCTTACTCAGGAACGAAGATTTCAGGGCTGGTAAATTCACAACATCCTTTATGGATACTTTTGATTTTGCCAGGTCAATTACCGATGAAGACATTCACCGGTGACCAGCAATCAAAAAATCATCCTGTTTCAGAGAGCTTTTTTTACTGTTTTAGCCTCATTCTTTTTTGATATAAACGCCTCCGCCTTCTCTTTTTGAACGATTTCGCCTTTTCCTTCTTCACCGCTTGTGATAACTTTTGAAGGGAAAGAATATAGGCAGCATTGCGAAGGTTTGTCTTGAATTCAACCGCAGTCTGGTAAACAGTTTCAAATGCATCTTGAATGGTCTTTTCTGCTGACCGGTTCACATGACTTTCCGACCAATGGTAGTTATTAACATTTTGAAGCCACTCGAAATAACTCACAGTGACGCCTCCAGCATTAGCAAGGATATCAGGTACTACCAAAACGCCTTTTTGGGTAAGTATAGGGTCCGCATCTGCCGTTGTTGGGCCATTGGCCCCTTCAACAATCAGCTTGGCTTTAATTTGATCGGCATTATTGATGGTAATTTGATTTTCAAGGGCAGCCGGTATGAGGACATCTGCCTGAAGTGTGAGGAATGAGTCAGCATCTACATATTTAGCATTTGAATAACCAACCAATGAACCGTTGTTATTTTGAGCATAAGCAATGGCATCTTCCACATCAATACCATCAGGATTGTAATAGCCGCCACTTATATCTGAAATGCCCACCACGCTAATACCCTGTTTTTGCAATAGCAGTGCCGATACAGAACCTACATTACCAAACCCTTGTACGATCGCTGTAGATTGTTCCGGCTGTAAGCCAATCGATTTCAAGGCTGCAACTGTTGACACCATAACCCCGCGCCCGGTTGCTTGGTCACGCTCGGCTGATCCTCCGGCTTCAATCGGCTTACCTGTCACAACTCCTGGTGACGGATCACCTTTAAGACGTTCATATTCGTCCACAATCCAGGCCATAACCTGACTATTCGTACCGATATCAGGGGCGGGTATATCTTTGTAGGGACCGAAGGTATCTTCAAGCGCACTAACATAAGCACGTGTGAGCCGTTCAAGTTCACCATTACTCATTGTCATGGGATCAACTTTAATACCTCCCTTTGCACCGCCAAATGGAATGCCTGTAACAGCGCATTTCAAGCTCATCCACGAGGCCAACGCTCTTACTTCATCGAGATGTAAGCCCATGCTAAACCGAATTCCTCCCTTCGATGGGCCCAAATTCGTGGAATGGATCACACGGTAGCCCTCGAAAACTTCTATTTGTCCGGAATCCATTATTACCGGTAAGTGAACTTTCAACTCTTTAACGGGGGACGTGATAACATTGCGCTCATCCTCTGTTAAACGAATGTATGAAGTAGCACTATCGATGTGGGAAAGAAGGGAGCTGTAGGGGTTATTATCCATCATTGAGGTAAGGGGTGGCATGGTCGCCATAACACATAGTTTTTTTAAGTTTTACGATATTTCCTCTTTTTACGGAGATTTGCGGCTAATGTT
>PXTV01000084.1:0-8467 GCA_003022985.1 Bacteroidetes bacterium SW_11_45_7
TTTCCACGTAATCGCCATCGTTTTTGATCCACCTTGCTATGGTGACTTCGCTAATCGATTCGCCTACGTTCGGTACTTGAATTTCTGTCATAGTTGATCTTTCGTTATTGATTAGCTATCAGTAGTCAAAGATTGATCCGTTACCTGCAATACATGCACAAGAAGGCTTATTGATGCATCTTCTGTTATGAAGGTAATTACTAATTGTTCATTATTAATTGCTCATTGCGCATTGCGCATTATTCATTCTAATCGGTCACTTTTCATTCAAACGCTTGCTTAACTAAGCGGTCCTGCTCCCTTTGATGGACATTCATGAAGCCTGAGGCAGGAGATGCACTCGCCTTGCGCGCCACCAACTTCCAATCAAGGTTTTGGTAACAGCTCAATAGATAGACCCATGCCCCCATGTTGGCCGGTTCTTCCTGAACCCAATAGAATGCGGCATTCTTGTACCGCTTGACGATGTTATCCATTTGCTGGTAAGGAAGCGGGAAAAGTTGCTCGAGCCGTACAATAGCCACATCTTTTCGATTGTCGTCCTGTTGCTTTTTCAAAAGATCGTAGTAGATTTTCCCTGAGCAAAGCAACACGCGTTTCACTTTGCCGGGAGCCGTGATCCATGGATCATCGATCAATTCGTGGAAGCCCCTTTCCGTAAAGTCTTCAATGGGTGATACGCATTGTGGGTGCCGCAATAGTGATTTGGGTGACATGTGCACCAACGGTTTCCGGAAAGGCCACTTAAGTTGACGCCTTAAGAGGTGGAAAAAGTTAGCTGGTGTGGTACAATTGGCCACGATGATATTGAACTCAGCGCAAAGCTGCAGAAAGCGCTCTAAGCGGGCACTCGAGTGATCAGGCCCCTGGCCTTCATATCCGTGGGGCAAGAGCATGACAAGCCCGCTCATGCGGTCCCATTTACTCTCAGCTGACACGATGAACTCATCGATCACGGTTTGGGCGCCATTGCAAAAATCCCCGAACTGAGCCTCCCACAATGTAAGCGTATTGGGCGAAGCTAAGGAGTAGCCGTATTCGAAGCCCAGTGCCCCTAACTCCGATAAGGGGGAATTGTAAATACGGAATGTTCCTTTCTGATTTTTGTAATGGCTAAGGCGGTCGTAATCCTGGTTGGTATCTTCATCGTAAAGGACAGCGTGACGGTGGGAGAATGTACCGCGTTTAGTATCCTGCCCGCTCAGGCGTACATCGTACCCTTCCAACAAAAGTGAACCGTATGCAGCAAGCTCACCAATGGACCAATCCATGGCATTGTTTTCCTTTTGCTTGCGCTTTTGCTTAAAGAGCTTATCCACTTTACGGAGGATCTTCAAATCGGATTTGTAGGACATCATGCCCTCAAACACCTCATCGAAGAGCTCTTTCGATAAAGTTGTATCGGGTGATTCCTTAAAGTCCTCCGAAGTCGACTTTCGCAATTGTTTCCAGGCCAGCTCGGGCTCCTGGTAATCGTAGTGAAGCGGTTCTTCCTTAACCTGATCGAGCCGTTCGGGTGAATTTGGGATCATCACCCTCATTGTGCCCATGTTTGCGATAGCAAACCATGTCGATGAAAATATCGCGATGGAATTTAGCCCTGAATTCGGCAGCTACTTTTACGGCATAAACAACAGATTCCACGTCATCGCCATTGACGTGGATCACAGGTGCCTGAACGGAGCTTGCCACACTGGTGGAATAGTTGGATGAGCGAGCATCTTCAAAGCTGGTTGTGAAACCGAGCTGGTTATTGATGACGAAATGGATGGTGCCGCCTGTGTGGTAACCGTTGAGTTGGCTCATTTGCAGCACTTCATACACAACCCCCTGGCCGGGTAAGGCGGCATCGCCATGGATCAGGATCGGCAATATCTGATCGAAGTTCTCTTCGTACAGCAAATCTGCCTTGGCGCGCGTAAACCCTTCCACAACCGGGTCTACAGCTTCAAGATGGGAGGGATTAGGAGTTAGTTTGAGATTGACCGTTTTATCAGAGGGCGTAGTGATCTGGGAGGAGAAGCCAAGGTGATATTTGACGTCACCATCGCCACGGGTAAGATCAGGGTCAACATTTCCTTCGAATTCACTGAAGATATTTTCATAGGTCTTGCCCATGATGTTGGCCAATACGTTCAGGCGTCCTCGGTGAGCCATTCCTATGACAACCTCCTGAACACCGTATTCAGCGCTGTCGTTGATGATGGTATCGAGAGCCGGTACGGTACTTTCACCGCCTTCAAGTGAAAACCGTTTTTGGCCAATGTATTTTTTGTTCAGGAACTGTTCCAGAACAACCGTCTCGTTGAGCTTTTGAAGGATACGCTGTTTCTGATCAAGCGAAAATTTATGATTAACCGAATCATTTTCAACTTTATCACGGAACCAGCTTTTAACCTCCGGCTTGATCAGGTAATCGTATTCAAAACCGAGTTGCCCGGCATAAATATTTTTGAGGTGCTGAACAATATCGCGGAGAGGAGCTTGACCAAGCCCTAATTCTTCGCCTGCGTGGAATTTGGTGTCCAGATCGTCTTCAGAAAGACCAAGATTTTGAAGGTCGAGGTTAGCGTGTCTGTCTTTACGTTCCTTGATCGGATTCGTGTCGGAGATAAGATGACCTTTGGCCCGATAAGCCTGAATGAGATTGTAAACCTTGAACTCCTCAGGAGAGAAAGTTGCTTCACCATTGGCTGATACTTCGCTAACTGCAAAGTCGAACCCCTCGAAGAACTTTTGCCATTCTGAATCAATATTAGATGGATTTTCCTTATATTCTTTGTATAAAGAATCTATGTAGTTGGGGTGGACATGAGCAATGTAAGAATATTGATCCATTTCACGCCATCTGTTTTGGTAACAAATATCGTAGTTTTTTGGCAAAATACGGGTGTCGGGGGATGGTGCAAGAACAAATGGTCTTTTTGTTTTCATCTAAGAATCTTTACGAAAATATTTTGGTTTAACAAAGGGAATTCCTACATTTGCCATCCTTAAAACAAAAGCATAAATGGCACATAACAGGTCCGCTGAAAAGCGCATAAGACAAACGAGCAAGCGGAGAGAGGAAAACCGCTATTACCTGAGAACGATGCGTACATTTGTTAAACGCATCCGCAATATGGAAGACAAGGAAGAGGCAAAAAAGTTATTGCCTAAGGTGACAGCCATGATCGATAAACTGGTCAAACGCAAACAGATTCATAAAAATAAAGCTGCCAATCTTAAGTCAAGTGTGATGAAGGCAGTCAACAAAAGAGAATCATAGCAAAAATGCTATATTTTTTCAACCGGCTCTTGTCTTTCTTGGGCCGGTTTTTTTATGTCTTGGGATGATCGTTTCCCTTTGTATAAGAGTGGACAAAATTGAGGGACTGACCACGTTTAAAAAAACAGGAAGATAGACTCGAGATGTTCAAATTTGACAACATGGAATGTATCATGTTCTGACACAGGTTAAGGCACTCGTTCAATCATACAATTGCTTTTCTTCTTTTATCTTTGTTTAGCAACTTATTTCAACAAGGATGAAGACATCAACTGCAGGTAACAATTTAGCTGTTTAGGTGTTAACTATAGGTCAGTTCAAAGAAAGTGCCAGGATAAAGAATTATCGTTATGAGTAATCAAACACAAATGAAAGAGGATTTTTACTGGACGGACGAGCGGGAACCCCATTACGAAAGACGCAAGGAGATTCTTCGCAAACATCCTGAAGTGAAGCAGTTATTCACCAAAAATCCCTATTTACCCTACTCCACGGCAAATCTCGTTGCATTACAGGTGGCGGCAGCCCTGTTCATCCATCAAGTATTTGCTTTGGGAGCCGGTTGGGGAACAGTTGTCTTCATCGTTACCGCCTATGTAGTGGGTGCAACTGCCTCTCATGCATTGTTTCTTGCCATCCATGAAATCACCCATAACCTCGCTTTTAAGAGAACGAAGCACAACAACTGGCTCGCTTTTGTTGCAAATATTCCGCTTGTGGTTCCTTATGCCATGTCGTTTAAGGAGTACCATCGCAAACATCATTTTGAACAGGGGAAGGATGGCGTAGATGCCGATATTCCTTTGCGGAATGAGGCCAAGATGTTCAAAGGCATTTTTGGCAAGATCATCTGGTTTGTTCACCAAATCATCTTTTATGCTGTGCGTCCCACATTTGTTAAGCCACTGGAATTCGATAAATGGATGATCTACAATATTATCTTCCAGGTAGCAGCTATGGCAATGATTTTGCCTTTTGCCGGTTGGGTTGGCCTGCTTTACTTGTTGTTGTCATTGCTTTTTGCCGGAGGCCTTCATCCCACCTCCGGCCATTTCATTTCTGAACATTACGTTTTTAAGGAAGGCCAGGAAACGTATTCATACTACGGCCCCCTCAATTTGCTGACATTTAATGTGGGGCATCACAATGAGCATCACGATTTCCCGAATATACCCGGCTGCAATTTACCCAAACTGCGCAAAATGGCGCCCGAGTTTTACGAAAACTTATACTACCACACTTCCTGGACAAAAGTGATTACCCAATTCCTTTTCAGAAAAGATATCAGTTTGTTTAACAGGATTAAAAGAAACCCCAAAGAGCAGTAACATTGTAGTGGGTCCGATGCGATGAAATTGTAATGTAATTACCGGGTAAAACAAGAGTAAACTGAAAGAAGAAGGGTTATATTTCGTAGTGATCTTCAGTTAATTCTTCCCAAGTAATGATTCCTACGTAGGGAAATAATCAAATCGAGAACATTTATGAGACAAGATAATCATCAAACAAATCAAAATTTGCAAGAAGCAACTTTTGGTGCTGGCTGCTTTTGGTGCGTGGAAGCGATATTCGGGGAATTGAAAGGCGTACAATCCGTTGAAGCCGGATATGCAGGAGGGCACGTTAAAAACCCTTCCTATAAAGAGGTTTGCACAGGTAATACAGGCCATGCTGAAGTCGCCCGCATTGTCTACGAGCCTGAGGTTATCAGTTTTGAAGAGCTGTTACAAGTGTTTTGGCATTTGCACGATCCCACAACAAAAAATCGGCAAGGAGCTGATGTTGGCACACAATACCGTTCGGTCATTTTCTACCACAATGAAAAGCAAAAAGAAAGTGCTGAGAGATTGTTAGAAGTGATCGATCAATCGGATCTATGGCAAGACCCCATCGTTACAGACATCGAACCCTTAAGCAATTATTATCCAGCCGAAGACTACCATCAGGACTATTTTGAGAAGCACAAGGCCGGGGGCTATTGCCAAACCGTGATTGCACCGAAGATCAAAAAGCTCCACCAAAACTTTGGCCACATCATCAAAGAAAAAGAAAAGCAATAGGGGTTAAGGTGATCAATTAGCAAATTGAGGAAATGCAATAAACCCCATTCAGGTACGTGTCGCATAATAGGACAAATATCGCCAAGCTACTGTCACGTATCCCTTTTATCTGCTTCCAACTAATTCCCTGAAGGACTGATTCTCTTGACAAGGAAGCATTTCGTGGAGTTGCTCAACATCCTCCGGATTCATCAGCGATTTGATCTCGCTGAGCATCACCTGTATTTCTTTCAATCATCCCATCTACGCATTCGAAAGGATGTTCGGCTTTTTCATTGTATTGCCATCCTTCTACAAAAGCTACCAAAAGCGGATTGGGCAGCATCGTCAAAAGCTGTCTTGATTTTTCGGAGGGCAAGTTCGCTCTTAGCACTTGAAAGAAGGATTTTAAGGCAATCCTTCCCTTTTTGGGGTCATTATTATGGTCCAATTGAGCGCTGATGCGCTTCAGAATGTCTTCTTCAGATAAATAGATAGGGTTATTTGTTTGTTCTAAGTTTTTCATAAGTATCCTTTTGCTTATGCACCATCAAAATGGATGGCTTTGCAAATGTTCTTGGAAAGTGAATTCCACTTATTCAAAAGCTATTTTATTTGATGAAACGGTTATTATCACTGTCATTCCACTATTACACAACTATAATGCCAAAATGGTAAAACTGTTCACAAAAAATTCTCCCTCAGTAAACTTTCTTGTAGTGCAAGTAATAATGCTGTTGATCATTCATTAGACCATAATCAAGTGACAAGGTTTAAGTGAACATAAAGAAGGGAGATGATGGGGGTTGTTTGGGATTACAGCTATCGTGTTTTATATTTTCGATAAAGGAACTCCATGAGATACTATATCGGATGCTCCGGATGGTCTTACAAACATTGGAAAGGGGTCTTTTATCCGGATGATCTCCCGCAAACGAAGTGGCTTCAACACTACGTGAAGCACTTTAACACCGTTGAAATCAACAGCACGTTCTATCGCTTTCCCGGGAAAGAAACACTCCAGCAATGGTACAATGAAACACCGGAAGACTTTACTTTTACTTTGAAGGGGAGCCGTTACATTACCCACATGAAAAAGCTCAAGAACGTTGAGGAGTCCGTTCAGAACTTTTATGAACAGGGACAGGTCATGGGAGATAAAATTGGCTGTATTTTATGGCAGTTGCCCCCAAACCTTCACCGCAACGATGACAAACTCGAGGCATTTTGCAAGGCCCTGAGCAATGATTTCCGCAATGTAATTGAATTCAGGCACGAGAGCTGGTTCAATGATGATGTATGCAACATCCTGCAAAAGCACAATGTTGGCTTTTGTATCATCTCCACACCTGATTTGCCGGCAATGATAAGAGTAACCGCTGATGTGGTCTATGTCCGTTTTCACGGTAAGGATGAGGAGTGGTATACCTATAATTACGGTAACGATGAGCTACAAAGGTGGGCTGAAGCCATCAAAAAACGGCAGGCCCCTCAACAGTATATCTATTTCAATAACGATGATCGAGCCCATGCTGTCCAAAATGCTCAACAGTTAAGTGACTACCTCTCGAAATAGCGAGCTGCAAAAAAGAAGCACGCTAAGCCGCTACGCAAAGATGACATCATGTTTTGGTAAAGAAAAAACGAAAATTGTGCACACTTAAGAAGTTCTTTTTGTGACCACCAAGGATGATCCATTTGATAATATATGTTGCAAGCGCTCATCCCGGCTTTTTCTTAAGCCACTGCCAAAAGCTTTTCATGTCGCTCAACCATCTTAGGGGGCTGTCAATCATTTGTAAAAGAGCTATACAAGTCTCTCTATGGCCATAATTCTATGGATTTTACTGGTTGTTTACCTGTTGGTGATCTTCATCACCATAGGATACTTGCTTTTGCAAAACAGGCCGCCCGAGCAAACGAGTACGTGGGCCCTTACGATTTTATTCATCCCCATTATCGGTTTATTTCTGTATTACAATTTTGGGCGCAATTACCGCAAGAACAAGGTCTTTTCCCGCAAGGCGCTTTTCGACCAACAGCAGCTCCATAAATTCAGCTACGAACAGCGGATGGATGTTGATCATGCCGATTTTGAAGGACATGGCAGTATCGATCGAAAAAAGAGCATCATCAAACTCCTTCTCAACAATAGCAAGTCCATTCTCACTATGGGTAACAACGTGGCGTTGTTGAGTAATGGAGAAGAGACATTCAATTCAATTGTTGAGGAACTCAAAGAAGCGCAAGACCATATTCATTTCGAGTTTTACATCTTCCTGGAAGATAATATTGGTAGCGTCATTCGCAATATTCTGCTGGAGAAAGCTCGTAAAGGTGTTGAAGTACGCTTTATGTACGATGGCCTTGGCAGTATGGACCTGAGCAAGGATTTTATCTCAAGGATGGAAGAGGCCGGAGCAGAGGTCTATGCATTTAGTCCCGTAAGATTCCCCTATTTTGCCAATTATATCAATTACCGGAATCACAGAAAGATTATCGTGATCGATGGGAAAGTGGGGTACGTTGGCGGTATCAATATCGCTGACCGCTATAAGGATGGCCATTCGGCACTCGGCATGTGGCGCGATACCCATCTACGGCTCGAAGGAAGCAGCGTGCACAGTTTACAAGCTGTCTTCCTCAACGATTGGCACTATGTAAGTAATAAGGAGGTCACTGACGATCAGTATTTCCCTTATCATCCTATGGCCGAAAAGGTTCCGGTGCAGATCACTTCCAGCGGCCCCGATTCCGATTGGGAAAGCATTATGCAGGCTTATTTCAAAGCCATTACTACGGCAGATGATAGCGTGGCCATTATTACACCCTATTTTATGCCCCCAACAAGTATTATAACGGCTTTAAAAACGGCAGCCCTTTCCGGTGTAGATGTGAAGGTCATCCTACCTGCCAATTCCGATGTGCCCTTTTTGCTCTACAGCTCTTTTTCATTTGTGCAAGAATTGTTAGAAGCGGGTGTGGCGGTCTTTCTTTATCAAAATGGTTTCAATCACAGCAAGATTATCATTGTTGATGATGTGATAGCTTCCGTGGGCTCGGCCAATTTGGACAGGCGCAGTTTTGAGAAAAACCTTGAAATTAATGCCATGATTTACAATAAAGAATTTGCCTGCGAATTGCGGGAGAAATTTGAAGA
>PXTV01000084.1:8494-9056 GCA_003022985.1 Bacteroidetes bacterium SW_11_45_7
AGGTCAACTTGGCAACATTTTCCCAGCGTTCGCTAAGCACGCGGTTAGCGGAGTCCATTGCGCGTGTTTTTAGCCAGATTATGTAAGACGATTTTCATTGGGCGTTTTATTGTTGCTATTTTTTGGCGTGTAGATTTGCATTTTCAGGGCAAACATGCCATATTGCTAATCAATATTTCGAGAGAAAGCAATTGCAACGGCAATAGCAAAAACTTCGTCAAAAAAATTAGACATTCTCCATTGTATTTTTTAATTTTACCAATCTTTTTGCAAGAATGCAAATGAAAAGAGGTGGTAATAACGTGGTTGAGGCAACGTTCACACTACGATGTGTAAAATTTGGGAATAAATACTGAACTTTTAGTTTCTCGGTTAAGTTTATTCTCAGTGACCGCGCTTATCAAGAATGTTGAAACGGAGTTCCCGTTTCCTATTGTGACGAAGGGGTAACAAATTGATTCACCAAACTAAAACCAATTCCTCAGCATGCGACAACTCAAAATCCAGGTTCAAATCACCAATCGGAATGGCAAATCCATTGAAGCCTATCTTAAGGAAGTAT
>PXTV01000085.1:0-5154 GCA_003022985.1 Bacteroidetes bacterium SW_11_45_7
TCAGTTATTCAAAACTTTAAAAATAATAATAACCATCCGTTGCGTGTAGCGCTTCGGGACAATGACACCTGGCGCAATTGGACCCCACAGGCACCAATAAGATTGTATTTCTGCACTAACGATGATCAAGTAAAATACACGAACAGCATTCTTGCCTATGACAGTTTAAAGGCCAAAGGAGCCACTATAGATACTGCAAATAAAGGAAACAAAGGCCACGGGCAATGTATCAATCCAAGCGTACAGGATGCCTTTTTGTGGTTCTTGAGTAAAAAGAAAAAATACTTCTCCGTTAATGTGCAAACATCTCCTGACACAGGTCAGGGTAGTGGTAAAGCTGTTATAGTGCCGTCCAATACAAATAAAAACCTCGATTATTCCTGGAGTAATGGCATAACTTCCTCGGATTCTATTGCTGACAATCTAAATCCGGGGAGCTATACAGTCACAGTAACAGATCCAACCACAAGCTGTACAAGAGTTAAGGATTTTACAATCGGGCAATCGACAGGACTTATGGCCAGGAGTAGCAGTGATCCTGTATTGCGTGCCTATCCCAATCCAACCAATAATACATTTACCATTGAAATCAACGAGGAAGGAGCAGTTGATAACGGAGACATCCGCTTGTTCAACACAACAGGCAAGGTTGTTAAAACAATTCAGCCCAAAAACCTAAACTATCGTTTCACTATTCAAAGTAACGAACTCAGCTCAGGCGTTTACATTCTCGAATATCAAACGAGTAATGGTGTTGAGCATCTGAAGCTGGTGAAGAATTAAACATTATCAACAATCTATCTTATTTTTTATGCCTTCTCTTTTTTCAGGGGAAGGCATTTTTATGCTTCCTATTACTACCCATCGCCTACAATCAGGATCAACAAAAAGATAGAAAGGGAAATGATCTTTTATTACCAGACCAAAGCAGAAATACTATATTTGCCTACCCTCAGTTAAATGCCTTTATATTACATGATCAAAATCCATCTCTCCATGTTTCATCCCCAATTATTCCTTAAGGCACTTGCAGTTTTATTTGTTACAACACTCTTCATTGGCTGTTCAGGAGGAGCCGGAGATAGCAGCTCTGACTCTTCAAACAGTGGGCCTGTCAATAGTCAGCGCGCGGGGAAAAATGAAGTTATTATCCACGAAACAGCAGACGCTGATAAAATGAATCCCCTCACTTCAACAAGTGCTAATGCCGGTTACATCCATAACAGACTCTACCAGGGTTTGTTGTACGTTGGCCCGGACTCGTTTAAATACCACCCGGTCATTGCTGAGTCTCGTCCTGAAATTGAGAAGATCTCAAACGATGAATACGAAAAAGGACTTACCATATCTTATACGATAAGGGATGAGGCAAAATGGGATAATGGCGATCCCATCACTTCTCAGGATGTTGCCTTCAGCTTAAAAGCTATCAAAAATCCCAAAGTGGATGCCGAACATTTAAGGGGTTATTACAAGTTTATCGATGCTATTGACATCGAGGATCAGAAGAACTTCACGTTTTACTGCAACAAGCGTTACTTCCTTGCTGAGATTTGGAGTGCTGTTACTGTTTTACCTGAACATGTCTACGATCCCGATCAATTGATGCGGAATTTCACTGTTAAGGAATTGAACAATCCCAAGAAAGTTCAAAAGCTGCAGGGGAACGATAAAATCAACAAGTTTGCCGAAAACTTCAATTCCGAAAAATATCAGCGGAAAAAAGGATTTGTAAAAGGCAGTGGTCCGTATCAATATGAAAGCTGGGAAACAGGGCAGCGCATAACACTCAAACGCAAGGATGATTGGTGGGGCGATAAGTTACCGGATGATATGCCCGGCTTTGCAGCCAAGCCTGATAAAATTGTTTACGAAATTATAAATGATAACACAACTGCCATGACGGCCCTTAAAGATGAGCAACTGGATGTTCACTACAATATGCGCTCCCGTAAGTTTCTCAAGCTCAAGGATGATAAGGATTTCAAGAAACTCTACAACCTCCACTCCCCTACGGAGTTGTCCTATTCCTATATTGGCATGAATATGGACAATCCAAAACTTAAAGATGTCAAAGTCCGAAAAGCCCTTTCTTATACCTTAAACCGGAAAAAGATCATTGAAACACTGCAAAGAGGTTTAGCTGAACCCCTCAATGGGCCCATCCACCCCTCAAAAGAATATTACAAGGAGAACCTCAATCCTTATTCCTACAACATTCAAAAAGCAAATCAGCTATTGAAGGAAGCCGGCTGGCAGGATTCTGACGGCAACGGGATCAAGGACAAAACAATCAACGGTGACAAAACCGAACTCAAGCTTGAATTGAAATATTCCCAGGGAAGCAGCACTGGCGAAAAGCTGGGCTTGATTTTCAAGAAAGCTGCTGAACAGATCGGTGTGAGCATTAACCTGGTCCAAAAAGAATGGACGGTATTCATCGAGGAAAACAAAAACCACAATTTCGAGATGTATTTAGCCGGTTGGGTTTCCTCTCCGTGACAATGAAACCGACCAAATTATTGAAGAATTGCGCTATACGCTTGATCAAGACAAGAGGGCAAAGCTTTACAAGAAGTTCCAGAAAGAGGTTAATGAACGAGCTCCGTACATATTCCTCTATTCTGCTAAGAACAAGCTCGCTATTCATAAGCGCTTCAACAATGCTGATCCCAAGCTGAAGCGGCCCGGATTTGTAGTTGATGAATTCGAGCTCGACAAAAGCTTCGGCAAGCAGACCAAAGCAGCTTCAGTAGAATAAGAAGAAGAGTTGTTCCATGTTTCAATACGTCATCAAGCGTATACTTATCATTGTCCCTACGCTGGCCGTCATTTCCCTGCTTGCATTTTTCCTCTTTAAGGCAGCACCGGGCGACCCCGTAGAGCTTCGTTTACAAGGGGGGATGCAGAGCCAGAGCGGTCAATTGGACAGCAAGCTGGCCAATGAACAGGCTTATATCTCCCTAAGCAAAAAAATGGGGCTCCATCTGCCAGTCTTTTACTTCAGTATCACATCTCAAGCTTATCCGGATACGCTTAACAAAATCTATCGTGATGATGAACGGGCCAATCTGAGTCGCCTGATTGATCAATACGGGAACTGGCCCAGGATTGAACAGTATTATCAGAATCTTAAGGATCTCGAGTACAGCGCCATTTCCATCGCACCTGATTCTACTAATTTTTCGCGGGTGCGTACGATCCGGGAGAATACCAACCGGCTATTCAAAACCTACAAGGATCGCGATATCCAGCGCTTACTCGGGGAAATCGATTCCGCATTACAGATTGAATCAACTGTGATGATGGATAGCGTCCCCGTTCAGAAAAACACTCTGGACACCCTCAAAAAGGATGTAAATAAGCTGCTGGCCAGTTATAAAGCAGTTAAAGAGGAATCGACAATTTCCCGGACGTACATCCCCAAATTGATTTGGTACGGAACCGATAATCAATACCACCGCTGGATATTTGGTGATATTCCGTGGTTTACGGAAAATACCGATCCAGCAAATAACTCTTACGGTTTCTTACGCGGAGATTTTGGCGATTCATACCTGGATGGGCGCCCCGTCTCGTCCAAAATAGGTGATGCCATTATATGGACCATGTTGCTGAATATTATTGCTGTGTTGATCGCCTATATGATTTCCATTCCCGTTGGGGTTCACACAGCTGTTAAGAAGGACAGCAAGTTCGATCGCGTGTCGACAACCATTCTTTTTATTCTCTATTCCCTCCCCAACTTCTGGATAGCTACATTGTTGATCGTCTTCCTCACAACACCCGAATACGGCATCAATCTCTTCCCCACCTACGGGCCTTATTCATCCGGGCTGGCCGATGATGCCTCCTTTTTCACGGTATTTTTTGATGTGGCTCACCACTTGGTTCTACCGGTATTCTGCCTGACTTATACTTCTCTTGCCTTCATTTCAAGGCAAATGAGGGGCGGCATGGTGAATGTTATCAGCTCCGATTTTATTCGCACAGCGCGTGCTAAAGGGCTGAATCAACGTAAGGTTGTTTGGAAACACGCTTTTCGCAATTCACTGATCCCTATTATAACCCTGTTTGCCAATTTGTTTCCCATTATGATCAGCGGCTCGGTTGTTATCGAGATCATCTTCAACATTCCCGGCATGGGGCAGCTGGCCTATCAATCCTTGCTTGCCAGGGATTACCCGGTTGTCTTTACGGTACTCATGCTATCGGCAATTTTAACAATGGTGGGTGTTCTGGTGTCAGATATTATTTACGCCTTAGTTGATCCCAGAATTTCTTACACGAAAAAGTCGTAACGTGGCCCAGGATCAAGAACAAACATCACAAACGCAAGAGCGCGGCTATTGGCAGATCGTTCAGCGCCAGTTTGCTAAAAACAGGCCTGCCGTGTGGTCATTGCGCGTTCTTTACGTGATCATTGCCATTGGCTTGTTTGCGGATTTTCTCGCTAATGACAAGCCGCTTTATTGCCAATACGAGGGTACAACCTATTTTCCCGTATTCAAAGAATACGGTGAAAGTCTGGGCTTAACTGAATGGCCTGAAGAATTGGCCGTTGCTGACTGGAAACAACTTGATCTTAAGAATGCGATCTGGCCGCCTGTTCCCTATTCACAGTCGGAAATCGACTTGAACAATTCCCAATACGTAAGCCCTTTTGCTGACCAGGATGTCAAATCGATGCGTTGGCATCACTGGCTGGGAACTGATCAAATAGGCCGTGATATCCTCTCAGGCATGATCCACGGCACGCGTATCGCTATGCTTGTAGGGATCGTGTCCATGTCCATTGCTTCATTCCTGGGCATATTGCTGGGCGCTCTGGCCGGTTACTTTGGGGATAATCATCTCCGCATGTCAAGGATTCGGCTCATCCTCAACCTCATTTTTCTGATCATTGCATACTTCTATGTATTTTATATCGATCAATACACGTATTCAGATGCGTTAAGCGAATCGCTCCTTCAATTCATCGGCTTATTCTTTTGGGGGATTATCAAATTTGCCGGGATTATGTTAATTCCGAATCTGCTCGCTATCCCTCTCAAGAAGATCGCGTTTTTGCAGAAGCAAGTGACAATTCCCATGGATATCATCATTTCCCGCTTAATCGAAATTGTCGTATCGATCCCTGTCTTGCTATTGATC
>PXTV01000085.1:5209-13120 GCA_003022985.1 Bacteroidetes bacterium SW_11_45_7
GCCATTCCCAACTCGCTTACACCCGTTCTCATCGCCATTGCCTTTGGTGTAGCCAGCGCCATTCTGATCGAATCGCTCTTGTCTTTTCTCGGCATCGGAGTGCAAGCTGACGTCATCACGTGGGGGAAACTTCTACAACTGGCAAGGGATGAACACGAAGCGTGGTGGTTGGCTATCTTCCCCGGTTTTGCCATCTTCCTAACTGTGACCATCTTCAACCTCCTTGGTGAAGGACTATCCGATGCGCTCGACCCCAAGCAAAAACAATAAATAAGCGGTGAAACGTTACAATATTAGTAGCGAAGAATGCTGATATTTGCTACTGGTAATACGAATAAGGTATAGCTGGTAATGAGACAGTAGAGCACTTTTAGGTGCAAAGGAAAAAATCTTTAGTAAAGACCTACAAAACTAAGTTCTGGCTTCCCCTTGAAGTATTGGTTGTTCATAGTACTCACATGTTTGCTAACTGAACCTTTGCTGGCTCAAAAGATCAGTATATCGGCAAGCCAAAAAATGTCCAATCGCACACCTCATTTTGATATTCTTGGTAAATGTAATCTTGGCGTTTTCATTCACAAATATGGTGACAATAAGAACACTGTAGAAGCCTACAACGACAGGATGGAATTGAAATGGGTTCAAGAGTTACCACTCCCCTCCAACGAATGCAGGGTGATGCAACTCACCCTTTATCCGAAAGAACTCGCTTATTTCTATCTAAAACCCACTGATGACAAGCGGTCAATCCTTTTTTACAAAGCGGTAACTGCCGACCTGAGCAGTAATCTACAACGCAACGCCATTGATACCTTTAGCAAACCCCCTGAGAAAATATCTAACCAACTCAATGTGAAGGAAGCCGCCAATCTGACATACTTTATGGTGACGAAAAAAAAGGAAGAAAAAAATGATAATCTCAAGAATGCAGAAGTCACAATAGTCAACAAAGATGGGGACATCAATCAGCATCACACTTTGAATATAGACCAGTCAGCTGCTTTTCAATTCCTCAAGTGGGGTGGTATCGATAATAAAGGATATGCCCATTTAGCTGTCAAAAAAGATTTTAAAGAAAGAAAGCGTGACGGAAGGCAGGATTACTACATTATCCATCGCATGCCACCTGACAGCTCATCATCCCAAACCATCAAAATCCGTTTTGAGAACCCCATTTTCGAGGAGCCAAAGTTTCAATTCGATCAAGCCAATTATCGGCTAACCGCTGCGGCATTTTATAAATCAAACAAAGATGCTGATCCGGCAAAAGGTTACATGTTCTGGGTGTACAATTTTGCAAAAGACAAAACTGTTCTTGAAAAATACCATCCGTTTAAAGCCAATATGGTTTATCGTATCACCGGCAAGGACACGACTAAACACGATAATGTGCTCTATACATTCAAAATAAGGGATTTCATCAATCGCTATGATGGTGGTGCAATTCTGGTGGCTGAATCGCAGTTCAATAATACGGAAGACGTTGACCAACAACAGACCAATATGCCATCTGCAAGCCCTACTTTCAGATCGGTGAAAATTCACTATTACAACGATATCATCATCTTTTCCACTAACCCTGATGGTGGCCGGGATTGGCATTCCATCCTCAAGAAAAAACAAGTCTCCGAAAATGACGATGGGTTTTACTCATCGTACAGCAAGTTACTTACCGGAAGTAAGTTACGCTTCATCTACAACGAAGAGATTTTCAAGAAAACAAATATAAATGAGTATCAGGTCACACCTACTGGTGAGGTAAATCGCAAAAGTTTATTCAACTCCGGCAATCAAAACATCATGTTAATGCCTAAACTGGCAAAACAGATTTCGTCCAATGAAGTCATCATTCCGAGTTATAAAAAGAATAAGGTGAGCTTTCTCAAATTTACCTATTGAAATATTGCTGTGGCTTGACAAAAAGTTATACCAGCTCATTTCTAACTTTAGTTATGTACTAAAAGCTACTGTCCTTAAAAAGGTTGAACGACTTTCAGCAATCCATAAACCATTATGTTGATTTCATTTAGATCGATCAATTCTCAATCAACATTTCCCACTCTGCCTAAAGTTCACTCGTTGCTTTGATTCAGCTTTTCAAAACCAACTCGCCCTCTTTATATGGCTATCTTTTTATCTATCTTATAGTGCTCACTGCCATCCAGTTTTTGCATCCAGCTCCTTATCAAGGGGATTTACAAGCACCCCTTAGTCAACTTCTTTTCCATCTTATCCATCTCATTCCTGTTTCAGAGGCGTACACAGAAGGAATCATTAGCATTGGATTGCTCATGATCAACGCTTTATTGATCAATGCCCTGATCTTTCGCCATAAAATTTTTACCCTAACTTGCCAGCTTCCGGGTCTCATCTATCTTCTGATTGCCTGCTCGTTTGAACAGTGGAGTCAGCTAAGTCCCGCCATGATATCAAATACTATTTTAATATTATTCCTGGACCGTCTTTTGGCTCTTTTCCGTGAAGAGAACGCACTTGTTTCCATCTTGGACCTTGGCTTGTTGGTGGCTGTTGGCTCTTTATTTTACTTCCCGTTCCTTGTCCACATTATTACGTTGTTTATCGGGCTGATTCTGCTGCGCCCCTTCAGCTTACGTGAATGGCTGGCCGGATTGGCTGGCTTATTGACTCCTTACTTTCTCACTATCACTTATTACTATTGGTACGATCAGCTATCAGGCTTTTTTACATCCCATTTCCTCGGGCCAATTACAAGTGGATTCCCGGCCATTGAGTTGTATCCAAATTTTACCATTTGGTTGCTAAGCCCATTTTTGATCGCATTGCTACTCGCATCGGTATTCAATCTGCAACGGCTTTTGCTAAAAAGTACAATTCAGCTCCGTAAAAGTTACACCCTCATTCTTTGGACTTTTTTATTTGCAGGAGCATCAACGCTTCTCAATACAACATTACCTTTAGCACATTTTAGTAGTATTGCAGTACCATTTTCTTTTCTGGCCATCCATTATTTTATGACGACCGATAAGCCGAAAATGCTTGAAACTATCCACACCATGCTGTTTGTTGTTATTTTGATGCAGCAATATCTACCATTTGTGCAATTCAATATTCCTTTTTTATGAAATTTGGCGTTGTTGTATTTCCCGGTTCAAATTGCGATCAGGATGTGACTCACGTGCTCAGGAATGTTATGGGTTGTGAGGTTCATGGTATATGGCATCAAAGCGATAATCTTGACAATTTCACTGTCAATGATTGTATCATTTTGCCCGGAGGCTTTTCTTATGGTGATTATTTGCGCCCCGGCGCCATTTCACGTTTTAGCCCTGTTATGGACCAGGTTATATCATTTGCTGCAGATGGTGGCTATGTGGCCGGGATTTGTAATGGGTTCCAAATGTTGTGCGAGGCACAGCTTTTACCGGGCGCCCTTCTGAGAAACATCGATCAAAAGTTTATTTGTAAGGATACTTTCCTACGGGTTGAAACAACTTCCACACCTCTGACTTGTAACGTAACAAAGGGTGATGTGCGAAAGATACCGGTAGCTCATGCAGATGGACGCTACTATGCCGATGAGGAGACGATTGCCTGGTTAAACCGGAATGACCAAATCATGTTCCGGTATTGTAACCGGAATGGTGAAATTGATGACCATGCTAACATCAATGGCTCAATTGACAGTATAGCTGGAATATGTAACGAGCACGGCAATGTTTTAGGTATGATGCCACACCCGGAACGGGCTTCTGAGGAGGTGCTCGGTAATTCAGATGGGTTAGCACTTCTGGAATCACTGTTGGATCATTCTGAGGCAGTAGTTTCCTCTTGATTGGCATACTAAATTGCCAGGAATATAAGTTACAAGTGGATGGAACGGATTTTCGCCTTTAGCTTGACAAGATGCAAAAGGTTGCTGCTATGAAACAATTGATGTTTTCACTCACTACTTACTTTCTTCTTTTGATCTTCCCATGTGCCGGACAAGCTGACATGCTTGATCCAGTGGAGTGGACCTACAGTGCGGAGAAAGTAAATGATACGAAGTACAAACTCATCTACAAGGCCTCCCTTGATAAAGGATGGCATTTGTATTCCCAGAATATTAAAGGTGGCGGCCCTATACCCACTTCATTTGACCTCGATAGTATCCCCGCACTCAAAAAAGCAGGGAAAGTAAAGGAAATAAAATGACCTCCCAATTTTCAAAAAGGCCGCTGTCATTCGGCTTCGGGACCCGCTTCCAGATGGAATTGAAGTGGTTCTCGGACAGCGTTCGCTTTGAGCAGGTTGTTGAGCTATCATCCGCTGATGTGGACAAGCTTAAAGGCGAACTGGAGTTCATGGTATGCGATGATAAGCGATGCCTGCCGCCTGAAACCGAAGAATTTAGCTTTTCCCTCACCAATAAGCAATCCGCCTCGCCATCATCCTCGGGCATGGTCGATCCCATAGAATGGGATTACGATAAGGAAAAAGTTGACGATAACACCTACATGCTTACGTTTGCCGCCCATCTTGACGATGGATGGTATGTTTACTCGCAGCATCTCGATGGGGGTGGTCCGGTTCCAACCACATTCACGTTCAATAAAGATAAAGGCATTACCCTCATCGACAGCGTAAAGGAGGCGAGTGAGCACATGTCCTCCGGCTACGACTCCATCTTTGGTATGGAGCTGACCAAGTATGCCCAAAAGGTTGAATTCCAACAAAAAGTTGAATTATCGTCAGCAGATCAACCGGTTACTGGTAAAATTGAATTCATGGTTTGCGATGACAAACGTTGCCTGCCACCAGAAACTACTGAGTTTGCCTTCAATACAAACGGCAAAGCCTCATCCGTCAATTTTGAGGGAGGCAAAAGCAAAGACCAGCAAACACTTTACGGCATTTTTATCGCTGGCCTGGCAGGCGGTTTTGTAGCCTTGCTAACGCCTTGTGTTTTCCCCATGATCCCTCTAACGGTTAGCTTTTTCACCAAGAGCAGTCCAAGTAAGTTCAAAGGCATCATGAATGCGGTGATTTACGGGCTTTCGATTATTATCATCTATGTTGGGCTCGGCTTTTTGGTTACCAAAATGTTCGGGGCAAGCTCTCTTAATGAAATGGCCAGTAACATCTGGTTCAACCTTGCGTTTTTCCTGATCTTCATCATTTTTGCCATATCACTTTTCGGTGCTTTTGAGCTTACCTTACCCACATCCTGGAGCAACAAGGCCGATGAATTGTCCGATAAGGGTGGATTTATAGGGATCTTTTTTATGGCTTTCACCCTTGCGGTTGTTTCTTTTTCCTGTACCGGGCCGATCATTGGTCCCCTTTTAGTTCAATCAGCAGTAATGGGCAATAATATTGGCCCCCTCTTGGGAATGGGAGGCTTTTCGTTGGCATTAGCCTTGCCATTCACCCTTTTTGCAATATTCCCGGGTTGGCTTAACACCCTGCCTAAATCCGGTGGCTGGATGAACACCGTAAAGGTTACACTCGGGTTTCTGGAATTAGGGCTTGCCCTGAAATTCCTTTCCAATGTTGATATGGCGTATGGATGGGGCATTCTTCCCAGGGAAATATTCCTTGGGTTATGGATGCTGATAGCTCTGGCCCTTGCCCTTTATTTATTTGGTGCTTACAAGTTCCCCTCGGATAGCCCTCTAAAAAAACTCTCAATACCAAGGGTGGCTTTTGGGCTTTTCTTTTTGGCATTTGCCGGCTATGCAGGAAGTGGCATAGCCGGGAACACTCTTCATTACCTGAGTGGATTTCCTCCCCCCAGCTTTTATTCCGTCTGGGATACCAAAGATTGTCCGCAAAATTTCAATTGCTTTCACGATTACGAAGAGGGCCTGGCTCATGCCAAACAAGTCAATAAACCTCTGATGCTGGACTTCACTGGATGAATTGCCGTAAAATGGAAGAAAATGTTTGGATCAAACCTGAAATCAAACGACTAATAGAAGAGAAATACGTTTTGGTTTCATTATACGTGGATGAGAAAGAGAAATTGCCTAAACGGGAAAGGTATGTTTCCGATTTTAGTGGTGAGAAGATTATAACGGTAGGCAAAAAGTGGAGTGACTTTCAGGCCTCAAGGTTTGGTGCCCAATCCCAACCCTATTATGTGCTGATGGCACCCGACAAAGAAGAAGTTTTGATTGAACCGAGAGGTTATACACCCGATGTTAGCGAGTACAAGCAATTTCTCGAAAAGGGCCTGAAAGTATTTCAAAAGGATAATAAATTATCCTATAGATAATACAAGTACAACTGCTATCCAACTCAGACAGTAAATGATTATCGTTGTGGCATTGTTCTTGGTAAGGTCAACAAAAATCTAACGGAAAGTATAATATAGGCATATCATCTGCTGATCCCCATGATTTAGTTATCATTCTTGATTCTCGAGAGGTTTTGAATTAGCATGCTTGTATTTTTATGATTCCAATGTAACAAATTGACACGTTTTTCGTATGAAGTGGAAACTCTTGATTGTGCAGAGATCGAAACGATTTGCGTATGAACCAAAACAAGGAATCCATGAAAGAAGTTATCCCTCTTTTTCCTCATAACATTGTGGTATTTCCCGGTCAGGAATTGACATTGCGCATTTCGGAAAAACGCTATATCAATCTTACACAGGACTGTTGGCAAAGCAATGCCACATTTGGCATTCAACCCGTCATAAAGAACCAGGTGCAAAATACCGGCACGGAAGTATCGATAATCAAACTCGATGATCGGTATAGTCAGGATCAAGTAGATGTTACAATCAAGGGTAAAAGGATATACAGGTTACTCACCCGGAGAAACTCCATTCAAAATGAAACGTATTCCAACGGAGTTGTTGCTTTTGTCAGCAATAATACCGAGCATAGCCGTAATGGCCAGGAAAAATTAATGGCTTGCCTTCGTCAATTTGAAGAATTACTCGTTAAATCCTATGTAGGTTCCAGGGATATGAAAAACGTGGTATCGGCTTACGATTTAGTGCATAAGGTGGGCCTTTCCCTGAAAAAGCAGTATGCACTGTTAGCTAACCCCTCCGATACCGGAAGAGAAACAATCCTGTTGAACCATTGCCGGCAACAATTTGCTATTGAACAGCAAATCTCATCCCTTTCTGACAAGTTAGTTGATAATTAGCCGTTTCCATTAGAAAACAAAAGCTCGATTTTCCCTTAATCGATTGTCTTATTATTTCCCTGGCGTTGGAACAACCCTGTTCCGGGTTCCATAACTAACGTATTGCTCTTCCATTATCAACCCTGTCATATTAATTCTCACAGTTCTCTACAAACACTAATTCAAGGCTGTCAAGGTCCAGCCCACACAAATAGCCGAGCCCGTGAATGTAATTGTATACACACCCTCCATCAATGTTGATGTTGATTGTCTTACTAGCAACGGTTTGTTGAATGATGTCAGGACGTATAGGCGTATGACCATGGATAAGGAATTTGTCTTGCAACCGATCATCATCAACTTGAAAATCGCGAATCCATAACATGGCTTTGTAAGCATTAAAGGGATCTGGCTCATTAAAGTCGAACCCGGCATGCACTAAAAATGCAGTGTCGAGCTCATAATAATAATCCAGCTCGCTGAAAAACTGCTGATAATCTTCATGGAATTCGTCTGGATGGTTAACACCAAAACTGGCCAATGTTGTGTTTCCTCCATTTATGAGCCAATTTCTGAACTGCAATTCATCCTTCTTTCCTTCCAGCATCATATCCTCATGATTACCGATGAGAGTATAGACTGTGTAACCTTTATGGCGTAAGCTCAAAATGTAGTCGATCACTTGTCGTGAAGCAGGCCCCCTGTCGATATAATCCCCAAGGATATACAATTCATCCTCGTAGCCAAGGCCCCACTCATGTTCCAGCAGATAGCGAAATGTTTGATAGCATCCGTGGATGTCAGATA
>PXTV01000086.1 GCA_003022985.1 Bacteroidetes bacterium SW_11_45_7
TCCCCGTTATAGAAGAAAAGGATGGCGCGGAGGATGGTGCTTTTGCCAACCCCTTGGGTGCCGATCAGGTGGACGTTGCCGTCCAGCAGAACTTCCTCGAAAGGGATACTGGCGCTGTTGATGAAGATGATCTTCTCAAGATATCGCAACAGAGAGGTGATTAATAGTCAAAAACTTCCGACAGATCGAGCTTGACGTCTTGAAATTGACGGGGCTTGAGCTTATCCTTTTTGCCAACAGTGGCAACTAACTCGTAAAACCCCTCATCATCAAGCACAAATTGATTGATGGATTGCTTGTCAGCGTCCACGATCCAATACTCCGGCACTTGGTTTTTCATATACAAGATCAACTTGACGCTCATGTCTTTATCCTGCGTATGGGGTGACAAGATTTCCACAACGAGGTCGGGCGCTCCGGCACCGCCCTTGTCATCGAGCTTCGTTTGGTCGCAGTAAACGGAGATGTCGGGCTGGACTACGGTTTTGACGTCATCGTCCTCATTGTCCTTCACAGATTTCATGCGCGGGTCGAGGCGGACGTCAAAAGGGGCCGCAAGAACGCGACAACCGTTTTCTTTCATTTTGGAATTAAGCGCTTCAACCAAATTCGTTGCTACAATTTGATGGTTAGTTGAAGGTGCAGGTGACATATCATAAACCCCGCCTTCGATGATCTCAACCCTTTGGTCGTCATTTTCCCAGGTGAGATAATCCGCGTAGGTAAATGGTTCTTTGTATTGTTGTTTTTTTGCCGATTCGCCCATACCTTCCAAGATAATCAATTTTCTCCATTCTCACTGCTATCCTGGCTATGTTGCCGGTTTTCTGCTTCATTTTCGTTCTCCAGCTCATCCTCCGGTATGTCGATGGCCATCACCAGGTTCTCGAGGTAATGAAAGGAAGCCATCACTTTGTAGGTATCGTAGAATTCTTCCACCTTTTCCACAAATCCTTCCCGCTCTAACTGCTCAATCAACTTTTGTACCTGTTCCTGTGATGATCTGCTGCTGTCTTTGCCGAGTTCCTGTAATTTGGTTGAGAGCAGACCATTGACCTTTATTTCCTCAGTGATCTGGCCGGGCGAAAAGCGAAATCCCGGAGCAAAGCTGTTATTGAACGTTGTGAAAAAGTCAACGATATCGATCCACTTAAACGCCCTTTGCAGTTTGCGTTCTATCGACACTTTGTCTTCCTGCCTGCTGAAATAGAAATACTCATCCCCTTGCTCCAACCGAAAACCGATGTGGCTGAAATACTCCGCCAGCTCGTCAAAGTGGTTCTCAATAACTGCGTAGCGGTCACGTTGTTGGGCTTCAACGCTGTTGGAGTTGATAAAATGCCCCCGGCTTAGTTTCTCGAAGATGGATGCGGTTTGTTTGGGTAAGTGCTGCATGGTTCGTCAATTTGTCTGCGTTGTGTCAACAGGGAAAGCAAGTGCATATTCCACGCCCTGACTCCTGTTGAAGCGGTCGGTAATCTCAATATCCTGCGGAAATAAGGCGATTATGCGGCAGTAGATATTTAATCGTTCGGCAAAGCCGGGTTTGCCGGGCAGCGGATATTGGTTAATAAAGTCCATCAAATCGCGCCCGGAAGCAAGAAAACTGTTCAGCATTGCTTCGTAGTTCACAAAGACTTCCTGCCCTTTCTCCGCTTCTAAATCATCGTCATTGAATTGACCGGCCGGCTTGCGCTGAAGCTGCTTTTTCAAATGTACACGCTGGCGTGCTTTTTTGACTAACTCAATGACGTCATCACGCTGCAGGTCGTTAAGTGACACCTTCACTTCAGAACCTGCACAAAATTGGAATACTCCTTAAGCTCAAAGCGGTCTTTCAGGAATTTGACCTTGTGCAGCTTTTCGATCAGTGCCGAGCGCGATCGCGCCTGATTCAGGTACTCGATGGTCTGCTTTTCAATTTCGCGAAGCTGGTGCTGTACTTCCCTGAAAACAATGCGCAACTGCCATTTGATCCTGTTGAGCTCTTCATCCGTGGCTTGGGAGAAAAAGAGCCGTTCCTTTTCAAAACAGAGCGTTTCCGTTGACTGGATCAATTCGGTAATATCGATCCTTTTCCGATCGTAGTGCTGCAGCTTATCGATCTTGATCTTGTAGTTGGGTTCTGTTTTGTAAGTGTCTTCGATGTTCCTGCGCAAATCCAGCACATTGCGCCAGGTGCTGTTGGTGATCTTTCTGATCTCCGCTTTCACCTTTCGGAGGTAGCTGCTTTTGCGGGAGGTGCTTTTTTCCTCGATGTAGTAGTGGATGTTGTTTTGCAGGGCCTCCAGACTTTCTTTTATGAAGGCGTTGTTGATCTCAGCGTTGACGTCCAAAACCTGTTCAAAAAAGTCGATGAACCGCTCATCCAGTTCGGTGAAATCGCCATTTTCCCGGATCACTTCCCGCTGCTGGAGGTAGTGGAGGCGCTCTTCTTTATCATCAACCAAGGGCAGTGCATCTTCCTTACGGATGGAGAGGTTCCGCTTTTCGAACAGCTCGTTGATCAGCGAGGCGTGATTGGCTAATGCACGAATGAGCTCTTGTAGACTTTGGAAATGTTGACCTGTTCGATTCATAGGATGATTGCAAAATCATTGACAAAATGATGTTGTCCGCCCCTTCAATGTATTCTACAAATTAATCAATGTTTCACTTCTCATGATAAGAAGAGTGGCAATATTTCTTTAAAGATGACTTTTAATAAACAAATGAGTGGAATCGATGCTTACACTTTATTGAATTTGTTTCAGAAAAGTGCTAATTTTAACCCGCAAATGAAATGAATTGCGAGTCAGCTATCCAAAATTTAAGGAAGAGTTAGGACCTTTTCTCTGTTTCTCGCTTCACGATGCTAAGAAGCATTTCCCTGGTTTTGACCGGAAGCGTTTGACCGAGTGGCAACAAAAAGGGTATGTACAAAAGATCGTTCGTGGGCATTATGTTTTCAATGATGTTAAGAAAGACTTTGCTTTCTGGTGGCTTGTAGCAAATTGTATTTATTCTCCTTCCTATGTTTCTCTGCAATCTGCATTATACTACTATGACTTCATTCCCGAGGCTGTGTTTCAGGTAACGAGCATTACAACAAAACGAACAAGAAAATTGGAAGCCCTGCAAAAGCGTTTTTTATACCGGAACTGTAAGCCGGCATGTTATTTTGGATATACGCTCATCCCATTCAGCCAGGGCCATCATATCAGGGTGGCGGAACCTGAAAAGGCGATCCTTGATCTGCTTTATCTTGAGCCATCCATCGGGAATCAGGAAGATTTTGAAGCATGGCGCTTCAACAGGCAAGTAATTGAAGAAACCATTAATTGCTCTTTGATGGAGCAATACGCCAAGCTAATGAACAATCAATTGTTTTACGATCGCTTCATGAAGTTTAAAAAATGGTTACATGCTTAGCTTGTCTGAAATTCAGAAGTTTTACCCGGAAACCCTTCATCATGCCGGAGACTTTTTGATTCGGGAATTCTTGCAATATAAGATGCTTGAAATTATTTATGAGTCCGATTATGCCGATGGCCTAATCTTTATGGGTGGTACTTGCCTGAGAATTATTCATGGTAACAACCGTTTTTCAGAAGATCTCGATTTTGACAATCTCAATTTGGGCGAGGAAGATTTTTCAAAAGTTGGCGATATAATTCAAGCAAGACTGGAAAAGGAGGGGTATGATGTTGATGTATCCGTCTTACATAAAAGGGCATTTCACTGCTATGTCAGATTTCCGGGGTTATTGTTCCGGGAAGGACTCTCTGGTCATAAGACGCAAAAGATTCTCATACAGCTCGACACAGAGCCCCAAAACTTCGGTTATCAGCCCGAACAAGTTCTGCTTAACAAGTTTGATGTTTTTACTGAGGTTCTTACTACGCCTTTATCAATTATGCTTGCCCAAAAATATTTTGCTGTGCTAAATAGAATTCGCAATAAGGGAAGAGATTTTTATGATATTGTCTTTCTACACAGCATGCAAACGGAACCGGAATGGCAATATTTGAATCAAAAACTTGGAATATCCACTAAGAAGGAGCTGAAGGAAGCTGTTCTGCAGCATTGTGAAAAGCTCAACATGGAAAAGATGGCAAAAGATGTAGAGCCGTTCCTGTTCCGTTCAAAAGATGCTCAAAAAGTAACGAGATTCACAAAGTTGATTCGTCAGGTTTTATGAGTGGGTGGATTTGTTTGCTCAAATGGAGGCAATTTTTCTTTATGAACACCTGTTCACTACCCCAACCCTATCCCCATCCTGTTTATAAAGCTCCAATGGAAATATTATCTTAGGATACGCCTTTCCATCAAACAAAAATGAGAGGCCTCTCAAAACGCTTATTTGACGTGGATTTCAAAGGCATGGCAAAAGCTGCGTTATCCATCGCTTTGCTGGAAGCTGAAACTCCTGTCATGGGTGGCTTTTGGCGTTTCATCTTAATCCGGTCCGGCCCGCTTTTCGCTTGCCAGCATTACCCGGGATCCGCCAAAATGTGCATTTGTAGGGGATTTTTTGGAACAACTTGCAGTTTTTCCAAATCGTTACCTATCCTGTTTGGATAATGCAAATTGGCTTATTTGGAGAAACTCTTTATTAGGGGGGGACTTAACGCTTGCCTAAGCCTTATTCAGTTCAACTTTTCATCGATGGAAGGGTCACAAAATTTTACCCCAGGGTCCATTAGCAGCTCCTTGATTGACAGGATCAGATGCCATCTTCTTCAAATTTCTGTAACCATCCGTTATTACCACCGACAAGTCCTCTATGCTCATTGAAGAGATGGATTGTTTTGAAATCCGTGTCATCAGGTGATGCATACCTGATCCAGTTTTTGCCACCATTTTCCGTTTTGAGGATGAGTCCGTTTCGCCCCACTGCATATCCCGTATTCGGGTTGACAAATGCAACTGCTTCAAGGTTATCCCGTTTTTGAAAGGGGAGATTCCCCTTTTTGACAACTTGCCAACTGGCCCCGGCATCTGTAGTTTTGATAACTGAGCCATTATACCCTACAGCATAGCCAATACGCTTAGTGGGGAAGCAAATATCTTGATAATAATCGCCCTTTGCAGGAGTGGGTTGCCAGCTTTGGCCTTTATCAGTCGTTTTTAAGATTTTGCCATATCCTGCCGCATAACCGGTCCTTGTGGAAGTAAATGCAATACAACGCAGGCCAACCTCAAATCGCTCATTAGTCCAGGTTTCACCAGCTGTATTGGTTTTCATGATGGTACCTTTTTTCTGCCCGCGTGCACCCGCTATATAGCCAAGGGTGTCATTCACAAATTCAATATCGTACAATGGAAGCCACAAGTGAAATTGGCGAAACTGCCACGATGTCCCCCGATCAAATGTCCGATGCATCTTACCGTTGTAACCCACTGTTAAGCCGGTGCTATCCTGAAAATATTCGATATCGTTGAGGATTTTTGATGATACGGAGTCCAAACTCGTCCAGGTTTGGCCGCCATCCTGTGATCGGATAACCTCCCCGATCGAATAACGTTGGCCACTGCAGGCATAAAGAATAGAAGGATGGCCCTTCGTAATACTCGTAATCCTGTAAGGTGTTTGCGAATCGATAGCTGTCCATGACAAGCCTTTTTCCGGCTTACGACAGGATGGGAGTTGCAGCAGAATGAAGATTATCAACGCTACAAATCGAGAAAATTGCAGCATCAACCCGCTTTTTCAATGCTTTGCAAGATGACAGTACAAGATTTTTCGATCTCTTCCTCACTAATGGTCAAAGGTGGTGCTAATCGCATGCAATGGGGCGCAAAAAGAAACCAGTCGACAATAACGCCTTGTCGAAGGCATTCGTCAATGATACGTTTGTTCTGTTCAAAACCGGCAAATTCAATAGCTATGATAAGGCCAGCTGACCGAACGTTGGAAATCTTAGGGTGTTGCAATTGCTGCAAAAAAAGAGCTTCCTTTTTGCTTACCTTT
>PXTV01000087.1 GCA_003022985.1 Bacteroidetes bacterium SW_11_45_7
GCGACATGGCCATGTTCATGACCTCCAATGGCTATACCAAGGACGATATTTTGGAGAAGGGCGACCAGATCTCCTTTCCCGAATCGGTGATCAGCTTCTTCCGCGGGGATCTCGGGCAGCCGCCCTTCGGCTTTCCCGAAAAGTTGCAAAACATCGTCCTCAAAGACCGCAAACCCTACACCGATCGCCCGAATGCTCATATGGAGCCGGTGGATTTCGATACGGAATTTCCGGCTTTTCAAGAGAAATTCCCGCATACAACATTCCCGGACTTTCTGTCCTATAAACTTTACCCCAGGGTGTTTGAGGATTACTACAATCATGTTCAGGAATACAGCGATGTCTCCAAAATTCCTACGCACGCTTTCTTTTTCGGGCTCAAGGAGAACGAGGAGATCACCATTGAGATCGATGACGGGAAGACCATTTTGGTGGAGATGGTGAACATGTCCGAACCGGACGAGAAGGGCTACCGACAGGTCTTCTTCCGGCTGAACGGGCAAACGCGGGAAATCGACATCAAGGACCAAAACTTCAAGTCGGATAAGGTTGAGCACAAAAAGGCCGAACAGGACAATGAGGTTGGTGCGCCACTACAGGGCAAACTCACCAAAATCCTTGTCAGTGAAGGCGATCAAGTAGAGCAAAATGCGCCTCTGTTCGTGATAGAAGCCATGAAAATGGAAAGTACCATTACCTCACCACAAGCCGGAGAAGTAAGCAAGATCCACCTGACCGAAGGCACCATGGTGCAACAGGACGATTTGGTGGTCGAATTGGGGTAAGCTGCTCAATTGGTAAGCTCGGTTGGCTACTGTGATCGATTGCTTGAGAATGAACTTTCTTGCCTAAGCACTCCTTGTAACGATTCGAAATCCATTCATTGAATTCCCTATGGAAGGGCGTTATGAAATTTGTACGCCTTTGATTTCGTGATACACAGGAAAATGCTTACATTTCCAGAAGTGCGTTGAGAACGAATCGTTTTTGCATTTATGGCTTCCCTTTTGGATCAATTGATCGATCAGCAAACCGGTGATATTGAGCAACCTCGCCCTGTACAAACCCGAGATGCCTCCTACACGTTGTATCAACCCGATCTGGACGAGAACTTTCACAGCTTGTTCGGAGCAAGGCAGGAGTCACAGCACGTTTTTATCGAAAACGGACTTAGGCGCTATATGGATGTGCGGGAAGAAACGACACAGCTTTCTCTTCTTGAAGTGGGGTTTGGCACAGGCCTCAATTTGATGCTTACAGCGAAATATTTAAAGGAACATGCTCTCACAGCGGATTATCACACCATTGAGCCCAACCCTTTACCCCCTGATCTCTTGAAACACTTAAATGAGAAAAACGGTTATGGGCACTGGTCAGTTTGGGAAACTTTTTATCATGCTTATGCCCGGGAACATCCCCGCGAAAATACAAAACCGGCCTATGAATGGCTTTTACCCGCCATTGACTTTCGCCTCCATAAAACCACGTTGATCGGTTTCTACCCTCAACAAACCTTTGAAATGATTTATTACGATGCCTTCTCCCCTACTGTCCAGCCGGAGATGTGGAATCGGGAAAGTCTTGAAAAAGTCACAGAGCTCTTGAAACCGGGCGGTATGCTGGTAACCTATTGCATTCGAGGTTATATCAAGCGCACATTGAAGGAGTTGGGTCTTGTGGTACAGGCTCTCCCCGGTGCTCCCGGTAAACGCGAAATGTTGATCGCCATTAGACCTTGCTGAGATTCCTGTTAAAAGAGGATACTTGTACCTGTACTTTTTTGGCTTACTGACGTCAATACAAAAAACCGAAGAGCCATAGGGGAATTCGATTTCGGAAAGCATATTCAATTTCGTCAAGCACAAGGTAACTGTCAGCTATATTTTTAATTTGTCTGGCAGTTTTGGTTTCCCCGCCTACTTCAAAAGTATATTGTTCATCCACCAAAAAATCTCCTGCATCCGCCAACAAAACATCATTTCCGGCATTTTTCAACTGGTTGATGAAGAATGTCTCTCTCAAAGCACCCTTTTGAGAGTTACTGTTAAATGACATTGCTAAATTGGTGTTTTCAAAGTAGATCTTGTCAGGTTTTTGCAAGGATGCAATCCCTTTTCCCTTTTTGTGCAACAAATTGAAAAGCCGGGCGTCCTCAAGATGTTTTAGATAATTATAAACCGTTTTTCTCCCAAGCTTGAGTTTGGCGGCAATTTTGGAAATGTTCGGCTCAAAAGGAGCAGAAGCGGCAATTACGCCTAATAGTTTTTTGATCTTCAGGATGTTTGAGGCACTGTAATCTTGAATAAATGCAAGATCGCTTTCCAATATTGTATTCACCATGCTACTAAACTGCTCTTGTGCAACCCAATCCTTATCATTAGCGCTAAAAGGAAAATAACCTTTTTTCAGATAATCCTTAAACAATGGAAGCGGTTTTATTTTATCATTGACTTGCCAGCTGATCTCTTCGGCATGATTGAGTAACTGGTCAAGTGTCAATGGCTCAAAGGAGACACCTTTGACAAATGCCAGATATTCCCGAAATGACATGCCGGGAAGTTCTTGCATAATGGCCCTCCTGCTCAGATCAGCTTCTGCACTGAAAATATCATAAGCCGATGAGGCTGAAAACAAAAACCGCATTTCGGGGTGGCCATCATAGCTTACCTTCAACTCACTGGACCATTGAGGGTACTTATGGATTTCATCGATCAGCAGAAGCTGTCCGTCATACTTACTCCATTGCTCAACAAGATCATATAGTGAATTGTCATAAAACCAAGGCGAATCAGCCGTTACGTAAAGCGCTTTTTTTGGTTGTGGATAATGATATTTGAGATACTGCAACATCAATGTGGTCTTGCCAACACCGCGTAAACCTTTTATCCCCAAAAGCCGTTGATTCCAATCTATTTTGCTGAAATATGACCTGTACCATTTGTAAGGAACATTTTTGAGCAATTTGTTTTGATATGAGATAATTTTATCCATAAAAATGTTTTATTTTCAATACAAAATTAAGAAATAATTGTTTTGAATTCAAAACAATTTTTGTCACACGAATGTCGATCATTTCTTTACTTTCCACTCTCAACAGTCTCTAAATATTGCCACGGGCAAACAGAAGAGTTGTTGTGAAAAAAGTGATAGCTGGAAAGTCCGTAGTATTGTAGTTTGGTCAATAGTTAGGAGTAGAGCGAAGTTATCATCTGTTGTTTTGGTAAGAAATCAATTTCTCCCTGAAATTGTTTTGGGTTTACAACAATCCAACTGATTTGTTTTCCTAAAAGTAACTATTGATTTGCCGCTCCAGCTCACAATTGTTCTTCTTGCATTCGGTTATGTAAAACCACCTTTTGGCCTTTCGCAATATCATTTTTGTAAACCTGCAAAAAGTGTCAACCACATTCAGGGAACCTCAAATCTCAAATCAACCGTTAGGTGTCCATGAATGTGCATTCCCGTTCATTTTCCTCAATACCCGTACTTCTTCCCCCACCACTCGCGCAAGCGCTTGCGCATTTCCTCTTCCCTGGTATTATCGCCCGGCTCAAAGAGCTTTTTGCCCTGGATTGCTTCAGGAAGGTATTCCTGCTCTTCAAAATGGCCTTTATAGCTGTGCGCATACTTGTAGCCCTTGCCGTAATCCAGGTCCTTCATGAGCTTGGTTGGCGCATTGCGGATATGGAGGGGTACATCCAGATCACCCGTTTCGTTCACCAGGCTTTGGGCTTCGTTGATAGCCATGTAGCTGCTGTTGCTTTTGGGCGATGTAGCCAAATAAACCACTGCTTGCGATAAGATAATGCGGCATTCCGGATAGCCGATCACTTCCACGGACCGGAAACAGCTATTGGCCAGCAATAGCGCATTGGGATTGGCATTGCCAATATCCTCCGAAGCCAGGATCAACAATCTGCGGGCAATAAATTTCGGGTCTTCCCCACCCTCGATCATCCGGGCCAGCCAATACACCCCCGCATTGGGATCGCTGCCGCGAATGGACTTGATAAAAGCCGATATAATATCGTAGTGCTGTTCGCCTTCCTTATCGTACATCGCCACCTTGCGCTGGGCACTTTGTGTTACCGCCTCATCAGTGATAACAGCTTTTTCCTCTTCCTCATACGACTCAGCTGTGAGCTCCAACAGATTGAGCATCCGT
>PXTV01000088.1 GCA_003022985.1 Bacteroidetes bacterium SW_11_45_7
GTTAAAATTGCTAAAGCCAGATAAACAATGATTGACCCGATGACAAAAGGGTGAGAAATTGAAACAACAGGAATTTTCCGGTAGCCGTAATAATAGTTGAGAGGGTGAGGGATGGTAAGTTTTTGGAAATATGTTCCCAACGCGTAAAAAGAAATGCTGAGTTTTTGGGCTGGATTGTCCAAATGGGGGATGGGGTTTTCCACGTATTCTAACTTGCGATAATCGGAAGGGAGGGCTTGAGGAGCGGGTTGGTTCCGGAGTTCAAATTCTTCTGCTTGTTGAGCAACAGGAAGATTGTTCGGATTAATCCGGGTACTTTCATAAAAGGGAAGCAAAACGCCAATGCTCAGGAGAAACAAGATGTCTGCTAATCGGGGAATAAGTTTGGACGACCATATGGTATAGCAACCGTAACCTGTTAGGAAAAAGATAGGAAGTGCAAATGTCCATTGGGAAATGAATAAAACGATGCAACCACTTATGAAAAGAGCAATGACGAAAGGTGATAACAGGGAGTTAGGTAATTTTTTGACGCTGGTCACTAATGCTCCCATTATTAATATTTTGATAATGCTTAGCCATCCTTCCATTATACCGATGTCAACAATTGCGGGGAAGAGCAAAGCCACTAAAATTACTGGTGAAAACCGTTTTGGATATTGCAATGACTCGCCAATAATAAACAGGTAAAGCAAATTGATATACATGATATGATCGGATAGCCGGGCTTGTAATGATAAAATAATGGCTAAAACTACTATCAACCAAGACCGCAATGGTATGTCAGCCATAAATACAACACCGAACAGCAACAAAATGCCACTATATGTGAATAATTGATTATTGACCAAGAATCCGGTCAAGGCCATTAAAAACGATATACCACCTATTATTCCCCATAACAAATGGTGGGGCCAATCAACCTGGTCAACTTTGTTCTTTGGTGATTGTGTTTTGATATCACCACTTGATACCTGCTCGGATGGCCTTCTTGATTCGGAAGGCGATGGCACTTGTTGCGACCGTCTAAAACGCTCTTTGATCTTTTGGCCTACACTTTTTAGAAAATCCTTTGTTCTGTTTAGCCACTTTTGAATCAACTGAAATAACCAGGTTCGTTCATGGATGAAAACTTGGAAAGAAAGAGGCATGACTATAAGCAGAAGTCCAATAATAATCTTATCGAATAACAGATAAACCGGTGTAAAGAAAGGGACAATCACAGCAAGTGGTGCTGATAAAGCAAGGATGTTTATCGACCCGGGCTGGCGGAATAAAGTTGCGGCAAAGGGAATGATAAGGGCAAAGGGTATGATGCTCCTTTTGGAAAAAAGCCCAAGGATAAAACAAAGGAGAAATACACCCCACAATGCAAGTGTTTTTTGATCTATATAGCGTATAGCAAAATAGAGCCCGCCCAAGCCCCCGAGCAAACAGAGCAATTCATCCCTGTTTTTAATACTTGCTACAACTTCTGTATGAATAGGATGGACGATGAACAGTAATGTCGTAGTTAGGGGCAATAAGAAATTATACCGGTATTCCCGAAAAATGTAGTGGAGGACAGAGAATAGTAATACTGCCGTAAAACCGTATAATAATACGTTGATAAAATGGCTCACATGAGGATTGTCACCAAAAAATTGGCTTTCAATGGCAAAACTGGTCAGGGTTACGGGGCGATATTCATAGGCATAACCCATGTTGTCTTCGTAATAAGGGGAGGTGAAAATTGAAGGGATAGCAGAAATACCTCCGCTGGTTAATCGGTGCCCATTTGTGACTAGTTCATCATCCAGGTTGTAATCGTTTGGAATCGTATTGACATAAAGAAGAGCGGCTATTAAAAATAAAACGATTGTTAAGCCGGTGTTTGATGATAGGAAAGCATCCTGATTCGGTTGCTTATTGGTTGATGACTGCTTTTTTGGGGACAAGTCTGTCTAATTCTCAGTTTCCAGAAAACCTCTCAACAAAATTGATCGAAAAGCTAACGTACCACAACACTATGTCGTTAAAACCAGCTTTTTTCAAATTTCCTTTTCCCGTAGTTGTATCGAATAAGTTTGGGCAGGCCCATTAGCCTGCAATAAAGATAGCGGGCAAAGGGGATATCAAAATAATAAAAAGGTTTCAAAATTAAGGAGAGGAAATAGCGCAACCGGATAACGAAATAAACACTTAGCGGCATAGAGTCCAGTTCTTGAACTAAAATCCGTTTGCATTCTTCCTGGTAGGCACTTTGGTTATCAAGGGATTTTTGGTTGTCAGTTCTTACACGAAAGCCCCCTAAAAGGGCATATGTGGTGTAAAGCTGATCGTACCGAAAAAAACGGCTCCATAGCTCCATGTCAAAAGCGTATTTGTAATTGGTATCCAAATAACCTCCAGCCCTATCCCATAGCTCTCTTCGCCAAAATGTAGACTCCTGTTGAATGGCAAGGTAGTCATCATTGTAGTAGCGATATTTCGACCACCGTGCCCATTTTGTGTAAAAAAACGGGTTGTTCATGCCGGTTTTGCTGATGGTATTGTTAAGCGGCATTTCCACTAAGGGCTTCCCATCTTCCGAATACCATGTCGGGTAGCCGGTTAGCCATTTGACGTCAGGGAATTCCCCGAAAATTTCCGCTACTGTAAATAGTGCATTATGGTGATAAAGGTCATCGGAATTAAGCCATCCCATAATATCTCCCGTTGCATGTTCAAGTCCTTTTCTGAGGCCATCGTAGTGTCCTTCATCGGGTTCACTGATCCAGTAAGTGATCCGGTCCTCGTATTTTTGAATGATTTCCTGGCTCCCATCGTTACTTGCCCCATCAACAATAATATATTCAAGATTAGGGTAGCCCTGATGTAAAACAGATTGGATCGTGTCCTCAATGAATTGTACCTGATTCAGATTGATTGTAACGATGGAAATTTTGGGGTATGCCACCATTTACGTTGTTTGCGTGAGTTGACCAGTAGATAAGACTGAATCGCTTGTTGCAAGCATTATTTACTATGAGGACCAGGTAATGGTTTCGGAAATAAGAATAAATATAACAAGTTTGGCAGATAACCCGTTATCTGACAAAAGGTGGTACTACTCATTTGGGAAAATGATTCAAGTGTAGAACAAAATGTCATTTTTCTGAATTGGTTGAATGATCATGGCTGTTTGTTGACAATGATTTCAAACCTCTCCTACCATACTGACGTTGTTTTAGCCAACTTCTTTATTTCAAATTACTTTATCTTCTTTACCAGAATGTCGATTTTTAAAATTTTGGAACCACTTCATTCTTAATTTCTCCGTATGGCAGGCAATTACGAATGACTCGATAGCTCGAACAGCCTTGGGTATTGCTTTTCCAGCTCTTCTACAATGACCGGCTGCTCCTTTATCCGGACTTTTCGGCCCGCCCGGGCAAGCTTAACAGCAAGGGCAAGTTGCTGGGACTCCTCTAAGGAGGGTGTGCCTTTTTTAAATGTGACATAGTCGAATTCAATTATTTCATCCTCCCCGTAATGTTCCAGGCATCTTTGAAATTGAAATTCAAGATGGCGTCTGTTGATCTCATCAGTGGCCTTGCTCAGCAGGAGCTCGTAATTCTGTTCATCACCGTATAACCCAAGCGCCTTGTTATCACGTGGAAAACAGGGACCGCCAAAACCGTATCCGTATTTCATGTACTGCTTACCAATTCTGGTGTCCGATCCGATGGCATCGAGAATTTTGTCGTATTCGGCTCCTGCTTGAATGGCAAGATCGCCAATCGAATTGGCAAACGAGATTTTCGTAGTAAGAAAGCAGTTCGTTGCAATTTTACAGATTTCAGCGCTAAGGGGCTTCATGTGGCAAAAGGCCGGTTTGTTCCTGCATATGTTGCTATAGATTTCCTCAACATGAGCTCCGGCCTTGTCATCCGTTTCGCCAATCAACACCTGATCGGGATATTGCTGGTCTTCTATGATGTTTCCCCGGGCTATGAATTCCGGGTTATAGGTCAGCGTGTAATTGTAAGGAGCAATTTGTTCCGCTGCCTGGTCGCAATAGCCGGGCATTGTGGTACAGCTTATAACCAGGTGGCGCGTGTGTTGTTGTTCTCCGAAATTGGTGATCTTATCAAGGACTCGATCGATGACATCACTCAGCTTTGTTGTAGCCCGAAAGTTCGATGCTGCCTGAAGATAATCATCGACATAGGGCTCGAGTGATGTGTAAGTACAGTTGTTAAGTTGATTCACATACTCTTCATTAACATCAACACCCACAACCTCATAGCCCACTCTTTCCAGGTTTAATGCAAAGCAGAGCCCCAGTTTTCCGATTCCTATTACCCCAATCTTCTCCATAAAATAACTCGCATGCGGCCTCTCAAACCCGGATTTTTTCGCGCTCTTGAACCTGTTCCTGAATCCAGTGATAGGTGGTGGTAAGGCCCTCTATCAGGCTGCCAGAAGGGGCCCAACCCAGCTTTTCTTGGATGAGTTGATTGTCCGAATTACGGCCCATGACGCCAAGCGGCCCTTCTACATGATCAATTGCAAGAGTTTTGCCGGAAATAGCGATGATCTTCTGGGCCAATTCATTGATCGTCACCATTTCCTCTGAGCCGATATTAAATGGTCCTGTTTCCCCGGAGTTCATGAGGCGAGTGATCCCTTCAATACATTCATCGATGTACAAGAACGAACGGGTTTGCTCGCCTGTTCCCCATATTTCGATAGATGTGCCATCTTCAGCTCGAGCCACCTTACGGCAAATGGCAGCAGGTGCCTTTTCCTTACCCCCTTCCCAGGTGCTATAAGGGCCGAATATGTTATGAAAACGGGCAATCTTTACGTCTAGCCCATAGTTGTATTGAAACGCTAAGTATAAACGTTCGCTAAAAAGTTTTTCCCATCCGTACTCGCTGTCGGGCTGAGCCGGATAAGCGGAGCTCTCTTCACAGTTAGGATTATCGGGGTCTTGCTGGTTGAACTCTGCATAAACACATGCCGATGACGAATAGAATATTTTGGGGATGCAAGCCCTTGCAGAGGCCTCTACAACATTGAGATTGATCATGGACGAATTGTGCATGACATCCGCATCATTTTCGCCAGTGAAAATGTAGCCCGCACCGCCCATATCAGCAGCAAGCTGGTATATTTCGGCAAACCCGCTTTCTAACAC
>PXTV01000089.1 GCA_003022985.1 Bacteroidetes bacterium SW_11_45_7
GTCAGCCATGATTTCCCTGACAACCATGTCCTCTTTATCCTTTGGATTTTCCAGCAGGGCATTCAGCACCATGTGTTCCGTGAGTGAGCCCACCACTTTGTCATACTCCATAACAGGTATTTGCGAAATATCCATGTCCTTCATCATGCGGAGCACCTCGTTCAAAGATGTTTCGCCATCAACCGTGATCATTTCCCTCATCTCCTTGGAATCAAGGATGTCCTTGGCGGTGAGCAGGTCTTTTTCAATGAATTGCCGCTCCAGCATCCATTCATCATTGTAAATTTTATTGACATACCTGGAACCGTGGTCGGGCAAAATCACCACAATAAGGTCATCTTTTTTAAAATGGTCCTTCAAATGCATAAGGCCGGCAACAGCGGACCCACAGGAGTAGCCGGCAAAAATGCCCTCTTTGCGGGCCAGATCGCGCGCCATCAAAGCCCCCTCTTTATCGGTTACCTTTTCAAAATAATCGATAATATCGAAATCAACATTGCCCGGAATAATATCTTCCCCGATGCCTTCGGTAATATAGGAATAGACTTGGTTCCAGTCGAACTCTCCCGACTCGTGGTACTTCTTGAGCGCTGACCCGTAGGTGTCAATGCCCCATATCTTAATATTGGGGTTCTGTTCTTTCAGGTAGCGGCCAATGCCCGAGATGGTTCCCCCTGTGCCAACACCGGCTACAAGGTGTGTGATTTTGCCTTCGGTTTGCCGCCAGATTTCCGGACCGGTTACTTCGTAATGTGCCTCTGTATTAGCGCGGTTGGAGTATTGATCGAGATATACCGCATTGGTTGTTTCCTCGGCTATCCGGTGGGCCACTGAGTAATAGGAGTCGGGATGATCGGCCGATACATCGGTAGGGCAAACGATCACCTCAGCGCCCATGGCCTTGAGGATATCGATTTTTTCCTGGGATTGCTTATCGTTGGTAGTAAAAATGCATTTATACCCTTTTGAAATGGCAGCAATGGCAATACCCAGCCCCGTATTCCCCGAGGTTCCTTCCACAATGGTGCCCCCGGGCTCTATATCACCGTTTTTTTCAGCCGCTTCGATCATTTTAGCACCTATCCTGTCTTTGATCGAGTGGCCGGGGTTGAAGGTCTCGATCTTGGCAAGAACAGTGCCCTCAACGTCCTCTGTCACCCGCTTCAGGCGAACCAAAGGGGTGTTGCCAACTGTGTCACCAATGTTTTCGTAATACATTTCTACTCCGTTTTGCCCACTGAAAAATAATGTTCGCTTTCCTGACAAACCTAAAAATAATCAACGAACAAAAAACGATTGCTACATAAATATTATCTTGTTTTACTGCCCTGAAGTCTCTTGGTTGACAAGAAGACTTACATACCCAAAACAAGAAAGATGATATCGCATCAAGCAAACGGACTTTCAAGCCGTTTTGTAAAGCATACTGTTTTATTGATTGGTGATGCCGCCCTCGGAGTAGGTGGTGACCTCCACTAAAAACTTCTCATCCAATACATTCAAATAGTCGGCAGATGCTTCGGTTATTTTCACAAGCACATTTCTGTTGCTCTCGGTATTGGATAAACGGCCAATCACCTTTACGTACACCTGCCGGTCGTTCATGAGGTTCCGCACCTTCACCACAGAGCCAACCGGTGCATATTTGTGAAGCGCATAGTAGTTGGCATCGCCCCTGGCGTAGTTTTCATCAAGCCAGGTTGCTACGCCCCGTTCGGTTTGTTTCGCCATGCCCTTCTGTTCATATTCCTGGTAGATATTCCTGAACTCCTCAAAGGGAAGCGCTTGCGATGACGAATCAGGTGGTAATTGGGCTGTAGTATCCGCTTTTTCCGTTTGCTTGTCCCCTTGATTTCCCTGAAAGATAAAATCCTCCTCCTTAGAACGCTCTTGCGATGTATCTTCGGCTTGATTGGCTAATGTCCCGTTATCCTGGCTTTTCTTATCAACACCGGGTACAGAAGGGGCTTTTTCGCTGCTCCGCAAACGCAACTCCTGGCCAACGTCCAATGTATCGGATTGGAGCTCATTCCATTTTTTTATGCTGTCCACAGACACATTTTTGTACCTGCGAGCGATGCTGAAAAGGGTTTGCCCTTCCTTGACTTCGTGAGTGGCTTCACTTGCTTGTTGATCATTCTTATCTTGATTGGCCGGTAAAGGGTTGACGGGGACCACGAGCACATCGGCAATGGCAATTGTATTACTGTCGGGTTGGATACGGTTCAGTTTTTTGATCCGCTTGAGATCGATATCGTATTGCTGCGAGATGGAAAACAAGGTTTCCCCTTGTTGCACCTGGTGTACGAAAAATGCATCTGTGTTCGATAATTCACAAGCATCTTTCTGGGCTAAAAGAGTTAGGGGAATGAAGCATGTTGTGATGAATATGGCTGCTAACTGTCTCATATCTCGTAATGGCTAACTGATGAAGTCGGGAATTTATTTTATCGATGCGGCATTCATTAGAGCTACCGGCCGGCCGGCTTTTTTCCAATGTGGTGACCACAAAGCTCAAACGGTCCCTCAGGTGGGGTGTGACAAATTTCGAAACACAATTCGTTTTTAATTGGGACCAAAATACTATATTGAATTTTGAATGAATACAATCTGGGTTAAATTTCAATTCTCTTTTGCCCTTGGCTTTAGCCAAGGGGCTTAAATTTCAGAATAACAATGGCTTTAGCCATTAAATGTACCAAATTAAAGGCTAAAGCCTTCTTGATTTTTCACTATTAATCCCAATCTAAAGGTCGGGGCGATAAAGTTAATCCATAATTCAAGGATTCGTTACACCCCATCCGTCCGGTCGGTTTCAAACCTTATTTCATCACACCCGTTATATTTTTCCCTAAATTTAATACCAACCTTTGATAATTCACGGCTTATGGGCAAAAAGTTATGCACAGTGCTATTGCTGGTGTCCATTTTATTGAACACCCACTCGATTACAAACGGGCAGGATACAGGTGAACCGGAGGAGCAGCCGGTTTCTGTGTTCCGCTTCGATATGGATGAAAAGATCCTCCCCGGTGTTTGGCGCAAGCTGGAGAAAGCCATGAAACAAGCCAAAGCTATGGAAGCGGATTACTTCTTCATCCGCATGGACACCTATGGCGGCCTGGTGAACATAGCCGATTCCATACGAACAGCCCTCCTGGAAAGCGAGATGACAACAATCGTGTGGATCGATAACAATGCGGCTTCAGCAGGGGCTTTGATCTCCATTGCCTGTGACAGCATCTATATGAATCGGGGCGCCAATATGGGCGCTGCTACGGTTGTGAACCAAAAGGGGAAAAAAGTGCCCGACAAATACCAATCCTATATGCGAAGCACGATGCGCTCAACAGCTAACGCCACCGGGCGCGATCCGCGCACAGCAGAGGCAATGGTGGATGCGAGTATCCATGTACCGGGCGTTAGCGATTCCGGCAAAACCTTAACCTTTACAACATCAGAAGCCATAGCAAACGACTACTGCGAAGGCAAAGCTGAAAGCGTGAACGAAGCCATGAAACAGGTTGGTGTATCCGATTATGCAATGACCCAATACCAAGCCAGCTGGACGGAAAATGCCATCGGCTGGCTGACCAATCCTGCTGTTTCCAGTGTATTACTGCTCCTGATTTTAGGGGGCATTTATTTCGAATTGCAAACTCCCGGCATCGGGTTTCCTATTGCAACATCATTTGTGGCAGCGATTCTTTATTTTGCCCCTCTTTATCTGGAGGGTTTAGCGGAAAATTGGGAGATACTGGTGTTTCTTGTAGGCGTTCTTCTGATGGCCCTTGAAATTTTTGTCATTCCGGGCTTTGGCATAGCGGGCGTTAGTGGTCTTGCCCTTTTAATCGGCAGTTTGATGCTGGCCCTTGTGCGCAACATCGGCTTTGATTTTACCTACACCACAAATGATGATCTGTTATTGGCATTTATCCGGGTGGGCGGTGTGATGGCGGTGGCCATGCTCGGCTTGTTGTTTTTTGGGCGGAATATCCTGCGCACCAGCTTCTTTCAGCAGATGGTTCTTACAGATACCCAGCAAGGGGAGGCTGGCTATCGTGTCCAGGAAACCAGTTATCAGTCCCTTGTTGGCGAGGAAGGTGTGGCCGCTACATTTTTACG
>PXTV01000090.1 GCA_003022985.1 Bacteroidetes bacterium SW_11_45_7
CATTCTTTGCCAATAATTCCTTTGCAACTTTAGGCACTCCTTCGGAAGCTTTGGCCTCCTCGGTATGAAGATTCGGCATGTAAGGGAGGTCAGGGAGATTCGGATCAATGACGTATTTGTGAGCTTCAGCAGGGGCATATTGTATGAGACCTGCTGCTGGATAGACAACCATCGATGTGCCGATGACCATGACAATGTCAGCTTCATTGGTGAGGCGAGCGGCCGGCTCCATCATGGGTACCATCTCGCCAAACCACACCACGTTGGGGCGAATTTGCGAGCCCTTGTCGCACTTTTCGCCCATATGAATGTGGCCTTCCCAGTCGTAGACCAGGTTCTCATCCACACTGCTCCGTGCTTTGTTCAATTCCCCGTGGAGGTGAAGCACATTGCGCGAGCCGGACCGTTCGTGAAGGTCGTCCACATTCTGGGTAATGATGTGAACCTCATAGGCCTTTTCGAGTTCTGCCAAAGCCTCATGAGCAGCATTGGGCTCTACGTTTTTGAGCTGCTCCTTGCGGTCGTTGTAAAAACGCAGCACTTTATCCGGGTCTTTCTCCCATCCTTCAGGTGAGGCCACTTCCATGATATCGTGGTCTTCCCAAAGCCCGCCTTGATCGCGGAAAGTTTTGATGCCGCTTTCTGCGCTTATGCCGGAACCGGTTAAAGCAATAAGTTTTTTACTCATAACGAGGGTTTTTTGATGAGGAAAGATTCAGAATCCGAACGGTTGAAGCTGTATTCGTTTACCTTAACTTAGAATAAAAATCTCAACCCTGGTTATTAATACTTGTAATACTTTGTGATAACAATATTCAATGTATAGGCATCTTTGTCAGAAGCGGTTGTTAGTTCGATCTCGATTGAGCCATTGCGCCCTTTGGGCGCATCGAACTCCCACAGGTGTTTTTCTTCATCTTTTGTTTTGTGGTTGCCGAATTTTTGATCGTAAAAGGTCACAATATCCTGTTTCAGCTGCTCCAGGTTGTCTTTGTTGTAAATGGTAACTGTGGCAACGATTCTGTCAAGGCGGTCCTGCGAAGCGAAAAAGTACTCGTATTCCGCCTGGCCATCGAGCAGCTGCCCTTCATGGGTATAGCGAAGGTAATCGTCCTCTTCTTCAGCCAGCGTAGCTTTTTCATGAGCTTTGACTTCAGATGCACCCATGTCGGAATAGACCCCTCGAAACAAGCCGGAATCGCTTCGTAAAACAAAACGGCTGCTTTCGTCCAAATGCGAAAAAGTGCCTTGAGAGCTGCAGGCCCCTATCACAATAGCGAAAAGAAGAAATAATAAACCTCGATAAATTTTGATATATCCTTTCATAAACGAAGATTGCTTATCGAAAATAATAAGTCTGCGCATCATGCCACACAAGAGCTAATAGGAACTTGTAAAACACTTGCATGGAGCTTGATTCATATGGCGGCTTATTCGCTCATGTCACGTATTCCTTGCATCATCACCTCAGTCAGGTTGTCAATCGCTTTCCGTGTGTGCCAGCCCTCTTTTCTGCGGGATTCCACATAATTCGATACCGCCCGTATTTCGTAAAATGGTACCTCATTCATAAGGCAGGCATAAAAAAAAGCTGCGCCCTCCATGGATTCCAGGTCAGCTTGGTACTTTGCCTTCACTTGTGCAATGGACTCCGCTTTTCCATGGACTTTATTCACAGTAAGCCCCCTTTTTTTGCTGAGTGCTGCAAACACGTTGTTGCTCTGGCTGGTGGTATTAACAAGATGGCGGTTCTGAAACGGGGTTTCGGAAGGTTTAAACAGCCCCAGGTCAAAGCCATCCAGCATGTTCTCCTCACTTTCCGCGCCTGTGTCACCCAATTGCTCATCAACAACCTGGCACACATCACCCAAATCAAGGGTTGTGTCAAAAGAGCCGGCAATGCCGGCATTGATGCAGCAATCGGGCTCATGCACTTGTAGCGCTCCTCCCAAATGGTAAGCAGTATGCATCATCCCCGGCCCTGTGATCAAAATATCAATTGTTATTGTTGATTCCGTTAGGCGAACAATTTGCCCTTGATGAGGGGGATTGCTGTTGAGAATATCCTTGTCCGCAGGCATTTCACTTTGCCACAATTGCACAAGCGGTGCTATTTCCCGGAAAGTGGCTGCAACGATCAATAAGCGCATAGATCAAAGATAGCGAATTACCAGCGCTCAAAATGTTTAGCGCAGTTAACAGCATTGGCGGGAATCGCTAAAATGAAGCGAATCTTCATAATTTTGATTCGAAAAGGTAGCACTATGGTTTACCTTACGCGTAAAGAGCATTTTAATGCAGCCCATCGACTCCATAATTCCAAATGGAGCGATGAGAAAAACCGAGAGGTTTTCGGTAAATGCAACAATGAAAATTGGCACGGGCACAACTTTGAGCTTTATATAACTGTTAAGGGAGAACCGGATCCTGAAACCGGTTTTGTCTATAATGCCAAAGAGCTGAGCAAGATCATCAAAGAAAAGGCCGTTGACAGACTTGACCACAAAAATCTCAATCTTGACGTGGATTTTATGCAGGGGATTATGCCATCCACTGAAAATCTTGCCAAAGCCATTTGGCAGCAACTTGAGCCGGCACTCGAGGATTGTGAGCTACACTGCGTTCAAATCTGGGAAACTGACCGTATTTACGTTGAATATTACGGCACTTAAAAGCAAGACATCATGACAGAATATATCGATGATAATTTTGACCTGAATTACGAGAAGGTCATCAAGTATAACGAAACAACAACACAGGAATTAGCAGGTAACTACGAGAAAATTATTGCATCGTTCGGTGAAGATCTGGATCGAGAAGGGCTCCAACAAACACCTGAACGTGTTGCCAAGGCCATGCAATTTCTTACGCACGGCTACAACCTCGATCCTTACGAGATTCTGCGCTCGGCTATCTTCCACGAGCGCTACAGCGAGATGATCATTATCAAAGACATCGAAATTTATTCTCTCTGTGAGCATCACATGCTGCCTTTTTTCGGCAAAGCTCACGTTGCCTATATCCCCAATGGCAAGATTTGCGGCTTGAGTAAAATAGCCCGTATCTCAGATGTCTTTGCAAGGCGCTTGCAAGTCCAGGAACGCTTGACAAGCGAAATTATGGAATGCATCCAGGATACGCTTGAGCCGATGGGTGCGGCAGTTGTTATCGAGGCGCAGCACCTTTGTAAGATGATGCGAGGGGTGCAGAAGCAAAATAGTTCTACGACAACATCAGCATTCACCGGGGAATTTGAGAATCAGTCCACCCGCTCGGAGTTCATCAGTTTAATTTCGGCCAATCTTCGTTAATTCCTCGCCTTTGTATGGGAGTTGGCTTTGGTGTGATGAGTTGATTGTTCCCGGCTGTTGTTATCATTTTATACCTTTTGGCCATCTCGTCATTCCTTTTTTCACTTGTAAGCAATCAATCTATTCGTCTTTACTTCCTCATCAATGATAAGCAGTTTTGCTGCTCCCGATGCTTGACATCGGGAGACACCAAGACGATTTCAAAGAACGAACAACACGCCATCGAATTGAAACAGCATGTGGGGATTATGTACAAACTTTACTCGATTTATTAGTGTCTCCCTATGATTTCCATCGGGAGTGACTCCCGATGTACTAAGTCATCTGGAGTGGCTATTTTACTGAGACTGAGTAGTTACCTTCCCTTACTTTTGATGCAAGAGCAAACTGATAAGCCATGCCCATCAATAAAGAAGCCTGGATCCGCTACCGCATCATCGATGCTTGTCTTCGCAACAAACAGCACCCTTACCCTTCAGCCCGGGATTTGGTGGATGCTTGCGAAGAGAAATTGGGCAAGCAGTTTTCCATCTCCACCATTGAAAAAGACTTGCAGGCCATGCGGAACGATGATGCCCTGGGCTATTTTGCGCCCATTGAGTACTACCGCAGGTACAAGGGCTTTGCTTATTCGGATCCCAATTACACCATTGCCGCCATTCCCCTTGGCGAACAGGACATTGAGGCGATTGAGTTTGCAACCGCCACGTTGAGCCAGTTCAAAGGTGTGGGTTTGTTCGATCAATTCGATCACTCCATCAATAAGATCTTCGATGCGGTGAACATCCACCGCGTTTTTGGTGATGAAGGGGTTGATAAGGTTATTCAGATGGAGCAGCCGCCTTACTTCAAAGGGAGAGAACTCTTGGGGGATTTGCTCAGGGCCATTAAGGAGCGCAAAACGGTTGAATTCGACTACCAGCGCTTTCAGCTCGATCAGCCAAAGCACCGGCTCGTTCATCCCTACTTACTGAAGGAGTACCGCAACCGGTGGTACCTGATCGGCATGCTCAATAAAAACCAGCACATCATGATTTTCGGGCTCGACCGTATGAGCAATCTTCAATTGTCCGATCACCCTTATGCTATCTCGCCCTATTTTGAGCCGGAGCATTATTTTCAATACTCCTACGGCATCACCACGTTTTCAGGAGCGCCAGAGGATGTTGTCCTCTCCTTTACACCGCATCAAGGTCACTACATCAAAACGCAACCCCTTCATCACTCCCAGCAAATTCTACGCGATAATGAGGAGGAGTGCCGCATCAAGCTTCAAGTGGGGATTTCTCCCGAACTGGTCATGGATTTGCTGAGTTACGGGAAACACCTTACAGTCCTTCAACCGGAAAGTTTACGGGAGCAGATGATGGATAATATGGAACAGGCCCTGAAAAAATACCGGTAAGACCCATCATCGTAACCCTTTATTGCCAGTTGATCCATTTTCTATTCCTTTTTGTGAGCAGGCTTTGGCTGTTTCATTATCGCTAAAATTTGTTCGGGGTAACGAGCAACTTCTCACGGTATAACTACGTAGATAAGGTCAAAAGATGCCCGTTATGATCGGTTTTGATTTCTCCCTTTTAACTGGTTCACGGCAGAAGGAAAGGCGTGCAAGGTCCATCCAGAACAGGCCCGTTCAACCTTTCCGCAGTACGATGGAATGTTTCATAACCGGTTATCGCTTTCATGAAGGGGAGGAAATTGAGCATTTACTGCATCAGGGTGCTGAAGTAACTCTTGTACGGGAAACAACCAATCCCGTCAACACCTCAGCCGTGGCTGTTTATTTCCAAAAGAAAAAACTGGGCTACGTAACGAGTGACATTAGCAACCGCCTGGCGCCTAAGATGGATAAGGGATACCGAGTGAGAGCACGCGTCAAACATTTTCAACCTGATGAAGAATGCTGGAGCAGGTTGTTTATTGGCATCAACGCCTAATAGCTGTGGCCTGCCATATTTTTTCTTATGGAATAATACGGCTACGTGTTCCAATGGTTGTGGGTACAAAAATGGGGCTAAAGCCGCTATGATGAATTGATTGTTACCCGTTGGCTGAAGCTGACGGCAATGAATATTGAATAACTTTCCAAAAGTTTTCCGCTTTATGGATTCCACATGTACCGCCCTCTTTTCCGGTAACTCACATTGGCAGGAATCTCTAACCCCGTTATCTATTTTCTTATTCAAATCTCCCTTTTGTCAAGGGTTTTGCCATTTTTTCAAAAATTTTTTCCAAAAAATTTTTAGCCCGTAAATAGGTTACGGGCTGCGCTTCTATCATTGCACTATAACCAAAAACAAAATAATCATGGAAGCGCAACAAACGATCAATTTTAAAGCCGATCATCTTACTTTCCAGGATCAGGTTAAGGAAACAGAAGGTGAGCATTTTTCCCGCCAGTCAGCTATATTCTTTGAAAGGGCCATCAATGAATGCAACAAAGGGCTCAATCACTCCAGTATTGAAACGGCTCGCTTTGCTTTGCAGCTGGCAAATGTTGCCGGGGACTATTTGGCTGTTTATGTCAACGGGTTTTTAGCGCACCGTCTGTTGGCCAACCATCAGTACCGAGCCGCCTACCAACATGTCAAAGCAGCACTTGATGGGCTGGATAAGCGAAACAGGCATTTTCAGGAGGACTTGTCTTACTACCTCACCCTACAATCGCAGATTTTGGAGGCTGCGTGAGGGGTGATGGCAAGCAAAGAAACGGCCAAAACCTGCTTCCCCGCAAGTCCTTGCTGGTAAGGCTTTCCGTTTTAAAACATTCAGCCCTAACCAAAAGGACCGGCTTAGACATTCTTCTATGGTCAATAAGATTATAAAAAATGTGTGTAGATGATCAGTTGGCTAAAACGACCTGCAATAAATAGCTGTTGTTGTGAACGTTGGCCATTATTGAGGAGTGATACTTTTCAGCTGTTGATGATGTCTGCACCAGCAACTTATAGCTGCTTTCTTGTTAGCAAGTATACTCACCGGGACAAAAGTGATGCTTTCATATCCCGATTCATGCGATCAGGGCTGCTTCATCCCCTTCTGAACAGCTTTTGTCGAATCAGGATGACGTGCTGCTACGTATTCCCTTTCACCCCGTTCAACTGCCAGTTGTAATCCATGTAGTCGATCTCCGCATCCTCTTTGATAGCGGGCTCGGCCCATTGGTTGAGGAATTCGATGAGTGTGCCATTTTGGGTGAAATCCTTGGTAAACCAGCGGAAAATTTTTGAAATTTCGATGCGATCTTTATTGATTTCGTTCCGCCCGGATTGGTTGAGGAAATAATCGGCCTGGTCGTTCAGTTGCTGGTCCAGCTTAGCGGCTGTGTACGCTTCGTTGCGCAGGGATGGACAGGACACTGAAGCGCAATTGATGGCAAAGTGAATCCGCGGCTCACCCATGTCACGTAAGATCTTGTGTTCAATACGACTCAAATTGAAATCTTCACCACCAATTTGG